>CALETX010000158.1 GCA_937920455.1 uncultured bacterium | reverse complement strand
GTCGCCAAGAGGAACCCTGCTCCAATTCGTTGACAAGTAGAACGCAAAATATTCGGCTGCCATAAGCCTGGCCTTTTGCCGGACTTTGAGCGAGTCGAGGAATTCGATCGAGCGTTTGTAGTACAACTCATCTGAGGGAATGGATAAAATCGGCGTTTGAAAAATAAAGAAAACGCCAACAAGGAGCATCAGGAAGCTTTTGCCTCTTTCCAAAGGCAACTCACATTTTCTTAAGACAATTAGCAGAGCGGCGAATAAAAGGGCAACAGACAGCATCAGATAATGGTCTCGGGGCCAGATCAGTGTGGATGCTATGAGCGGAGGCACTGCGAAAATTACTATTCCCGACAGTGTCTTCCATGAGGCCAGCCAGTTGGCCTTGATAGTTTGTAAAGCAGCATTTTTAGCGATGAAAATGACAAAGGCAATCATGAACAACCAGTAAGCGCCTGCGATTCTCGAAAACCTGAGATGCTCCCCGAAACGGCGTGAGGGACAGCCCAACAAGCCGATTGCCTTTCCGGGCATGGAAAGAATATTCGCAACCACATGTCTGGCTATCAACTGCGGGTTACGAAGAGCACATTCAGCCGCTGAGTTCGAATCGCCAAGGTGTTTCCTCACTATCTCATCCATCTCTGACCATGGATCTGATTCGCTGTGTGTCCAGTTAACCAGGTGCAGTGATATATGCTGTTTGAAAGCAAGGAAACTGCGTGATCGGGCGCTTTCACTCCCAAGGGGAAAACCCAACGTAAGAAAAAGCGAAAGCGCAACTGCAGCCACTACCAGAAGCATTAGATATACCCGGTTGCTTTCTGGTTTTCTGCGAAACATGACCGCGCAGGCAATGATGGCGCATGCAATGAAAGTCAGGAAATACTCGGGCCTGGCGTAAGAAGCCAATAAGCCAGCCAGACTAAAAATTCCGAAGACCAATGATGCATGAGTCAAAATCGAACCAATGGTTAGTCCGCCCAGGAGAATACTAAGCACAAAATGACTAACCTTGGGGCTGGTCTGGTAATTGCCTCGGCAAACAACCATAATACATGCGGCACAGAGCCCTACAATAGGACGGACCCGATGGACGCGAAGCAACAGATACATAAAAAACGCCGGCAAGTAGGTCAGAATCTTATAGTTCAGGTAGTATAGTTTTATACGGTCTGGTTCCAAAAGGGATAGCAGGAAGTACCAAATGGCATAAAGGGGTGCCCACGCGGGGGAGGGTGGGCCGTTGGCTTTGAGGCTGACGCCAAGCCCAAGATAGTAGGATTCATCGCCCATTAGATTAATGTCAAGGACTTGGGCTATGCCGGATGTGAAATTCCACGACACAATCGTAAGGATAAATACGGCCAACAGATCCGGCATGACCGCAAGGAGCGATGCGCACAGTCTTTTCCAACTCTGCTGCATAGTCATGAGTGGTCGCCACCTATATCAAGGGCCATTTCTTTTTGTCAATTGGCCTTTGGGCTGGATTGCTCAGCCTATCCGCATTCCGGAAGCAAGAAAATGCATCGGCAACGTCCTCAGAAATCTACCATCTGGAGGAACCTCAATTCTCACAATCGGTCGCTCGCTTTTGTCACTTCTGCTCGGTGTCGGAGCCGCTCTGAGGCCGACAGGCATGGAGGTGGAATCGTTAGCATAACTGGCGCGCTCAGGGCAGGTTGGTGGGCGGTACAGGACTCGAACCTGTAACATCCAGCGTGTAAAGCTGGCGCTCTGACCAATTGAGCTAACCGCCCGATTTCTTTCGCCTATGATGCAAGCACTTTGTCCACATCAAGCTCGCGAATGTTGGCGAACACCTTTTTGATTGCCTTTGCAACAGTCCGCACCGCTTCAGGCCCATTCGGCGCCCTGAGCGGATTCGTCATGCCAAAGTGAGAGTCAGTGTGGCGTTGGGCCGCAGGGAAACGCTTGGGATCATAATCAACTTTCCCCCCGAAACACCAGGGGCTTCCCTTGCCAAAGGCGTTCTTTGCCTGAAAGACTGTCATGGCGGGGAGGATAAAGTGCTGCCAGACATGCGCTGGAACTCCCTCGGCATTCAGCGCCTTCATGATCGCATCGCGGAATCGGGCTGGATGTCCTTTCCAGCCCAGAGCCTTCCAGTCTATCCGACATGTGAAGTTGTAGTGATTCGCTTTATGGCCCGGTGGTTCAACCGGCAGGATCAGCCCCTCGACGTTGGCCAATTCCTTCAGGAGAATAGCCGCATGTTTCCGCTGAATCTTTATGTATTCATCGAGCCGCGCAAGCTGCGCCCTGCCAAAGGCGGCAGTGAGATCGTTATTGCGGTACATCCAGCCCAGAGCGTACGCGTGGTAATCGCGCTTTTCGCTCGGAGTGCGCGTTTCACCGAACGACCACACCATGCGCGCCTTTGCGGCAAGCTCCTCGTTGTCCGTAACAAACATTCCTCCTTCGCCGGAACACAGACACTTGTTCTGGTTGAAGCTGAACGCCGCGCAATCTCCGAATGTGCCCACCTTCTTTCCTTTATACTCCGCGCCGTGGGCCTGACAGCAGTCCTCAATGACTTTCAGTCCATGCTTGCGGGCAATGGACATAACTTTCTCCATGTTGACGGAAAGGCCATGCAAATGCACTACAATGATTGCCTTGGTGCGTCGTGTAATAGCCTTTTCAATCTTGTTCACATCAATGTTTATGGTGGCGAAGTCAATATCCACAAACACGGGAATGGCATTGTGATGCAGCACACATGTGGCGGATGACGACCAGGAGTATGCGGGCACAATGACCTCGTCTCCAGCTCCGCATCCGCAGGCGGCAACGCCCATATGCAGGGCAGCAGTGCCGCTGTTGGTGGTAATGGCAAATTTGTTCCCATTCCACTTGGCGAATTCTTGTTCAAACGCGATGCAGTTCGGCCCCCAGGCGTGATTCGGCTGATTAAGGGAATCCAGAACATACTTCCGGTCAACATCGGTGATAGGCGGCCAGGGCTTGATCAATCCATCCGGAACGGCTCTGGGTCCACCATTTATTGCCAGTTTGCTCATTTCTCCTCCTTTATCCGAAGGCAACGTCACTCATAGAGACCTGTATTCACGACTCATGGCACATATAACCCAATGGGCCGCCTTGCGCAATCGGGTATTGCGTCTTTACATTGCACCCTGCCACAGACCAATCTTGCAGGACGACGAAAAAAATGCTATTAGAGCACTAAACCAACTGGAGGCATGAGATGAAACTCATATCAAATGTGATGTATCTTCTGTCCCGAATCATACTTATTCTGTGTCTTCCCGTTGCTTGCGGCTCGGCCGTTGCCAACTCCAAAACTCCCAAGCCCGCCTTTAAAATAGTCGCAGCATCGTACCCTGTGTACATCGCCACACTCAATCTGATCAAAAATGCCGAGGACGTGGAGCTGAAGGCGTTGATGCCTCTTTCTGCCGGATGTCCTCACGATGTGTCTCTCACTCCAAAGGACTTTGTAAGCGTCGCCAATGCCGACGTGCTTATAGCGAACGGTGCTGGCTTCGAGCCGTTTCTTGAAAACATCAAGAAAGCCAGGCCGAATCTTCGTGTCATACTCGCCTCAGAGCAATCTGGTGCGGAGGCCGCAAAAAGCGAGATCCATCATCATGATGACGATCACCCAGCCGGTCACAATGGACACGACCACCACGTTTCTGACTCTGATCCGCATGTCTGGACGAGCCCAGCAATGCACATCAGGCAGGTGATCCGCATCGCCGAAGGGTTGGCAGACGCCAATGCGTCCCGCGCCGCCTTGTATCGGGCAAATGCTTCCAACTATGTTGCGCGGCTGGAAGATCTCCGCGCGACGATGGCAGAGCAACTCAAATCGTTACAGAGCCGCGCTATCATCACTT
>CALETX010000157.1 GCA_937920455.1 uncultured bacterium | reverse complement strand
CCTGTTGGTTCCTCTTCCCTGCTTTCCTGGCCCTTCTTGGATTCCTCGTACTCGACGATGGCCAGCACGCCACCAGCTCTGGAGATTGCAGTTACGACCTTGAAATAACGGTCGAACGGAACGTCAGGAGCGGCTTCAACGATGATGATTCGCTCATCATCATTACGCTCCGGCAGTTTCATGCCGGCAAGTTTGCGCCTGAGTTCTTCGAGCGACACCTCGTCTTTGTTGAAGAGTATGCGGTCAGCCGAAACATTAACGGTTGGGAACTCCTTGTCGGACTTGCGATTTGGATCGGAAGTGCCGGCGGGAATTGTGAGTCGGCTGCCCATCGGCCTTACGAAGGTTGTGGTAAGGATGAAGAAGATGATGAGGAGAAACGCGAGGTCTCCGAATGAAGTGACGTCAACGTCGGCAAAAGGCCTGCTTTTTCTCTCGAGCCGCACGTGCAGACCTCACGCGGCCCTGGATGCGAGGCCGTTGACGTATATATAATCAACCAACTCTGTCGCGGCATCCTCAAGAGCCAGCGTGTATTGCTCGACCTTGTTGCTCAGCAGGTTATATGCAAGCACGGTGGGCACCGCCACTATGAGGCCGGCCGCCGTGGTTATGAGCGCTTCCGAAATGCCTGCGGCGACCACGCCTCCGGAGAGCATCTCCGCTCCCGCCATGGCGCCGAACGCCTTGATCATTCCCGTGACCGTGCCGGTCATGCCGAGGAGGGGAGCAGTGCTGGCAATTGCCAGTAGGATATTGACTCTTTTCTCCAGCGCATCCGCGACATGCGGAGCGTAGTCGCGCATGCTTTCGGATACGCTTTCCTTTATCTCGGAAAGGGTGCAGCCGAGATCGAGAAGTCGCCTGTATCTTTCCAGTCCCACAAGAAGAATCGCTGCGACGGGCCCCCTGGTTTCCTCGCAAAGTCGAATTGCGTCGTCAATCTTGCCTGCGCCAACGAGCTGGAGAATCATCCTGCGCATGGCGGATGTGTCGCGAGATGCGCTCTTGAACGCCTTCAGGCGGTCGAAAACGATGGCCAGAGCTATCACCGATTCCAGAAGTATTGCCCACATCAGCGGGCCGCCGTCCAGAATGTACCTGAGCATCAGTCACCCCTTTCTTTCCTCAAATGGCGGTGCGAATCACGAGCCGCCTCCGGCGCGCTTATTTACTACTTCAAGCACCTTCTGCGCCTTGCCGGAAGCCGGACTGTTTGGATATTCGTTTATGAGTTGCTGGAGCTTGGCGCGGGACTCGTCGTAGCGTTTCATTTGCGCAAGCACGACTCCCCATTTAAGCAGCATTTCGTCGAGGAACGGCGCATCGGGGAAGTCCACGAAAACCGTCTGCACAAGTTCAAGACTGCGTTCGTAGTCTTTCGACTCCATGTAAAAATCAACAACCTTTCCCAGGGCCTGACCCGCGAATGGAGAGTTTGGGAATCTGTCGGCGCAGGCCTTGTAGGCATCCACAGCCTGTCCCATTGCTCTCAGGCGTTCCTCCTTTGTGGGCCGCTCATTGGCACGCTGTTCCAGGACAGACCCGATCAGGAACTGAGCCTCGGCCTTCAGATCGTCGTTGCCCTTCATGGAAAGCAGGCCGTTCAGGATGCGTACGGCCTCATCCGGCTTTTTTGTGTCAATTTTGGCTTTGGCAATTTGCAGCAACGCGACGTCGGCAAGGGTTGACGAGGGGAACAATGCAACAAGCGTGCGGCAGGTCGCCATTGCTGCGTCGAGATCTCCCTTGGCAATCTGCAACTCCCATTTGACCTGGTATGCCTGCTCCACAAGGTCATGGGGTATGCTGGCTTTCATCGAGCGAAGAAGTATGTCCTCGACTTTTTCGAGGCCGACATCGGCCTTTATCTCGGCGCGACTTGTCAGGCCCACATCCCGGAAAATCTGCGCTAGTTTTAGATAGAATTTTGCCTCGATAAGGTTTTTCCGCGCTCTCAATTCTTCGGTGCTCACCTCGCGGTGCGCGATCCACACATCCTGGATCTGGCCGGTAAGATACTCCGCCTTTGCCTTGACCACTCTTGGCGTGTTGATGCCGCCCATGTGAGTCTTGTCTGTGTACTCCATGAATACGAGGTCTTTCTCGACGGCGGAAAGCTTGGTATCGGACTTGTCCGCTTTGGCGCTGGAATCCTTAAGATCGTCCACCAGCAGCGATGCACAGAAAATGCCGGAATGCGGGTCGGTCTCTTCAAGAGTTATGGTTAGTTCGTCCCGTGTTATGAACTCGGGCGATTCGTCCGGGCCGGCAGCTTCGGCTGCAAGCTGTTCCTCGGTCTTTTGAACTCTGTATTGAGAGTAAAGACGCACTGTGACCTTGTCCTTCTGATCGGAGACATCCTCATCGTAATCCTTCACTCGAATAAACGCCTTCTGGCCTGCAATGATGCCGTGAACGTATTCCCTGTAGGCGCCGTCCATGAATCCGGCGCTGGCTGTGGAGACAGGTTTGCACGAGAAAAGACGCTTCACTTGCAGGGAGCCGTCCTGGGTGTTGGTATCCACATATTCGACTTGTATTGCGTCGCCGCCGCGCACCTGCAGTTTGCCATCTCCGGGCTTTGGCGGTCCCAGCTCCATTTTCACTGACCCCATGTGCGTTTCGCCCTCGGCGTCGAAGATTTCGCCCTCGACAGTTTCAGCATCACCGGACTGCGTTGTTACTCTGAACTTCACTTTGCCGCCTGTGGCGCCGAGCGCGCGCAGGTCCTTGTCCTGCACCTTGACGAAGAATCGCTGGCCGGACTCGACAAGATTCTGTCCCTGGGCGTTTGGCGGGACGCTTGTGCCAACCAGCTTGAACGCTTCGATGGCCTTGCTCCACCTGCCCTGCTTGAAATGGCAGAGGCCGATATAGTAGTAAGCTTCATTGGCAAACACGCTCCATGGATACTCGTCAGTAACGCGGCGAAGAGTGGCGAGGGCCCTGTTATAATCGGCAAGGCCGAAGTAACATGAGCCGATGCGATAGAATGCTTCGGCCTTTTCGTCGGGCTCAGCAGTCTCCTCGTCGCAGATTACGGACATGGTCTTGACAGCGAGCTGAAAATCACTCTTTTCCGCATAATGCTTGCCAAGAGCAAGCAACGCTTTGAAGCG
>CALETX010000156.1 GCA_937920455.1 uncultured bacterium | reverse complement strand
GCCAATGGCCTATTTTCACAAGACAAAGGTGGGCCGCATCATAAGCCGCATGACGTCCGACGTCGAAGCCGTGCGCCAGGGCGTCCAGGAGGTCATGTTCGTGACCCTTGTGGCAGGCGGTCAGATGGTCATGGCCGCCGTATTTATGCTCTGGCATGATGTTTTACTTTTCCTCGTAGTAGCCTGCCTCGCGCCCGTGCTCTGGATCGTCAACAGGACTTTCCGAGACCGCTTCAGCAGGGTCACCAGAGAAGTTCAGGAAAGCTTCAGCCGCGTCACGGCCACACTCGCCGAATCGGTTGCCGGAATCCGCCTAACACAGAGTTTCGTCAGACAATCCCTCAACGCTGCCATATTCCGCGACCTGGTGGCGGATCATTCGCGCTACAATATGGCCGTCGCCCGCACAACCGGAACGTTCCTGCCCATCATAGAGTTCAGCAGCCAGTTTTTTATAGCATCTCTTCTGGCTATCGGAGGCTATCGGGTGTTAAGCCCCAAAGTGCAAATGCCTATTGGAGATCTGGTGCAGTTCTTTTTCCTTGCAGGCATATTCTTCCAGCCGCTCACCGTGCTCGGCAATGTTTACTCAAATGCTCTGACGGCCATGGCAGGAGCTGAACGAGTATTCAACCTTCTGGACAGGCAGCCGGAATGGAGCGATCCGCCCGATGCACTGAATGTTTCGATCAGAGGCCGTGTGGAGTTCCGCAATCTGAGTTTCGGATATAACCCCAGAATTCCTGTGCTCCAGGACATATCACTAATTGTGGAGCCGGGACAAACAATCGCGCTTGTCGGACACACTGGCAGCGGTAAGAGCACGTTCATCAATCTCATAGCAAAATTCTATCTCCCCACGGCCGGCGAACTGCTGATTGATGGCATTGATATCAGGAAAATACGAAGTGAAAGCCTTCATCGGCAGATGGGCATAATCCAGCAGCACAACTTTATTTTCACAGGCAGTATTCTGGAAAATATCAGAATCGGAAGGCCTTCGGCTACGGACGGCGAAATCGCGCAAGCCGCTGCCCGCCTGGATTGTCTGGACCTGTTCGAAGCGCTGCCTGATGGATTGCGGACCGAAGTGGGCGAACGGGGCACCGGGTTGTCATTGGGGCAACGCCAACTTGTGTGCTTCGTTCGGGCAATGATCGCCGACCCGAAAATTCTTATCCTGGACGAGGCAACAAGTTCCGTGGACACCATGACCGAAGCGCGCATACAGAAGGCGCTCCAAAATCTCGTCAAAGGCAGGACATGTTTCGTCGTGGCGCACCGGCTGAGCACAATCCGCAACGCCGACATGGTCATCGTCCTCAACAAAGGACGTATTATTGAACGCGGCGGCCACTTGGAGTTGCTTCGCAAGGACGGCGTCTATGCCAATCTATACAGGGAATTTGTGCGGGCAAGCGAGGCGGCATTCGAGGAATAGAAACCACACCCAACCACGGAGGCAGATCAGACCGGGCGTTTTGCACAAAAGGCAGGCGACGGCAGGTTATTGCAAACCCGACCAGGTGCCGTTGCAGATTGCGATTGTGTCCCTGTAGGAAAGCCTTTTTTCTGTGTGGCCATCCACGAAGATGCCATGCGCGAATCCGTCATGACATGCGCCCAATGCTTCCAGCGAATATGCGCCGTAAGGCGTCCCTTCAATCATTCCATCCCATCCCCGCCAGAATTTTACGTCATATACCTGCGACCACCAGGGGTCGTCGCCCCACCACTCGTCACATAGCGACCACTGGCAATCTCTCGTGGTATCGCCGGTCGTGTAATCGTTATCTCTGTACACGTAGGCGCCCTGGTCGGCAAAAAGAAGACGCCTGCTGGCGTCTGTAATTGCATAGAAATTGTTCCGACTTGCAGCGCTATTCATACCATAGCTGCGCACTGGCGTCTGCCATTGCCCCCAGTTTGACAGATAATACTTCTTCCCAGGCTTCCCAAACGTCGGACACAAATACACCCTTGTGTCTCCTATGTAAGGCCACAAAGATCCGTTGGTTATGCAGGTAACTGCCTCGGAACCATACCACCATGTGTGACGGTCGCTTGTCCAACTCAGCCAGTCAATCCAGCCTTTATGGCACTGGTAAGGATTGGCAGGGTCTTCGTAGTTCGCGCAGCTTGCCCCCGAGGGAAGTTCCCCATAATCTGTAGCATAATTAATGGCCGCTTCGTGTAGCTGCTTCAGATTGGCCAAGCACTTCGCCGCCCTGCCCCGCTCCCGTACCGACCCCACTACAGGCATTATCAATCCGATGAGAATGCCGAATATGACTATCACTACCAGCATCTCCACAAGGTTGAAACCACTTCTGCCTGTTTTCATGACACTATCATAGGTTCAACGGGCGTCAGTAGCAAGCATGATCGCTATAAAGGCCGGCGCACAGAAATAGGAGTGTCTGGCTGACCAAATCCGGGCAAACCGACCTCAATCGCGTTAAAAGATCCTCGCCAGTGTTCCCAACATTTACAGTCCAATCGGCTCGCAGAAAGTTCCTGATTTTTTTACCGAATGCTCGAGTTTCAAGGTTTTGTTTTGCACCACAGTTGCCTTGGCCGTATCGGTGAGGTAAACCGAGCACAAGAAGCAGATCACATCTTGCTGTTGAGATAGCGCAACCGGCAATGCGCGAAAGCAACATGTTTACTGTCAATGCATTAGAACGACAGTAGTCAAATGCATTGCA
>CALETX010000155.1 GCA_937920455.1 uncultured bacterium | reverse complement strand
CAGGGCATGGCACTGCTGGACCGCACCGGCACGGTTCGCCGCGCCAACAGGGCTCTTCTCGAAATCCTGGATCTGCATTCGTTCAAGGATGTTCTGAACCGAAACATCGCGGCCCTCTTCCCGGCTGTAGATCCCCATCTTTTCCGCGAAATTCTTGCTACGGCTTCAGGATACGAAACACGTGATGTCGTCATGAAACCGTATGGCGGGCGACAACGATCCATGCGCTTCACACTCGTGAATTCTGGTTCGGATACCGACACATCGGTCATTATCGTGCGCGATATAACGGCCGATCGCGAAGAGGCCCACTCGCGGGAAAAGGCTTGCAAAAAGGAAGCAATCAAGGCCTTGGTTGGCGCGCTTATGCACGACCTCAACCAGCCTCTTACCGTCATAATGGCCCGCGCGCATCTCATGCAACTGGAACTCGAAAAAAGTCCCGAAAATCACAACGATCTTCGCTCAAGTCTGGAGGAAATAGCTTCTCTTACCATCCGCATCGCGGAGACCCTCCGACGCTTGGAATCGCCTCGCGACTACGTGACACAACCATACGCTGAAGGCGTCGAAATACTGGACATTGCTCAATCGGGCGAGGAGATCGGCCCCTGGCGAGCCGCAACCGACATGGCCATTCAAAGACTTCTGGAGTTGCTTGACAGCCACGAGCCCGGCGCGCTGCTCCATTCCGAGCGCACTGCCGCCTATGCGAGACGAATCAGCAGTCTCGTTGGCCTCACCGATTCTCAATCCGAAATAGTCAGCCGCGGCGCAGCCTTTCACGATATTGGCAAACTTGGAATCCCAGACTCAATCCTCCAAAAACCTGCTGCCCTCGACCCACGAGAGAAAAAAATAATGGAGAGTCATACGGAGATCGGAGCCCGCATCATCGGCGCATTCTTTTTCTACCGCGAAGAGGCCAAGGCCGCTCGCTCGCACCACGAACGCTTCGATGGCAAGGGCTACCCATGCGGTATTTCAGGAGCCTCCATCCCCCTTGCTGGAAGAATAGTGGCCGTTGCCGACGCTTTCGACGCTTTGCGTTTCCGCAGGGAATACCATAAGCCGGAACCTCTGGATAAGGTGGCCCAGGAAATAATTCGAGGCGCCGGTACCCAGTTCGACCCGGAGGTGGTCAGGGCGTTCAATGAGTGCTACAGAGAACTGGACGCCATGTTCCCACACCGTTAGGCGCCGGTCCGTTATCGAGCTATCCTTGTGCAGTTCCGTCCATCTTTTTTGGCGCGATAAAGCGCCCTGTCTGCAGCGCCAAGAACCTCCATCGCATTCTGCAGCCGGTCGCTATTCGCCGCCACACCAACGCTAACAGTGATCCTCAATGTGCGCTCCTCAAGATCCGACGGACGGACGGCATGCGCCGGACGTTCCTTCGGCCTGTCCGAACCGCGCACTATGAAACGCCCCGAAGCAACCTGCCTGCGAACATCCTCTGCCGCCTTCTCGGCTGCATCCGCCTCCCCTCCTTCATACACTATGACAAACTCCTCTCCCCCATACCGGTATGCCGTGCCTGCTGTCTGACGCCTTAAAATAGATGCCACATATCTGAGCACCTGATCACCAGTGCCGTGCCCGTGTCGGTCGTTGATCTTCTTGAAGAAATCTATGTCAACAACAGCTATCGCAAAGTCCCTCCCCATGCTTGCCAGCCTGTGACGCAAGGCCCGCCGCCCGGGAAGGCCGGTCAGCTCGTCAATGTGCGCGCTGCGCCAGGAGCTTTCCAACACCGCCCACAACAGACAGAACGCGCCGCCGCTCATGAAACTCACAAGTACCGCCTGTTGCTGGCCCTCTCGCCACAAACTCGATCTGAACCCCAGGCCCGCTTCAACATGCAGTAGCGCGACCGCAAGTATCGGTCCCATAAAAGGGCCCTCTTGGCGATTCGGGATGAAGAACAAGGGAGCGCACGCCACGGCCATGAGTAAGCCGGAAAGCGAAATATTCAAAAATGACGACACCGGACGAACCAGCACCGACCCGCTCATTACAACTGAACGTACACTCACAATGGCGGGCAGAATGAAAAGACAAGCCAAAACTGACAGAACAATCGCAAACCTGACACGCCCATGAACAGAAAAAAGCCCACGTTCCTCCAGATGATAGAATACCACCGCCATAGGCGGATAATAGAGTCCCGCCAGAAAGACCACGGTCTCCCCGCGCCCGGAGTCCCCGGCCACGAAAAAAGTTCTCTGAATCGCAAATGTGATCCCGGCAAGGAGAAGGCTCGTAAACACCATCCTGCTCTGGCCGAACGAAACTCCCAAAACCGCGCTCCCGGTAACTATAATGTACGGAAGCGCTGAAAAAAAAGCGTACGATGGCCAATCCGCGCTTGAAGGAGCAAAAATAAGCGCAAGAAAGATTACGGCAAACACAAACAACGGTAAAATAATGGGAAAATAAGATCTGAGACCCGCCCTCACAGAAAATACCCGCCTTGCTTCACAATCCGAGCCGAGTTCAACCGACAGGCGAGATCCCTCCCTCTCCATCGAACGCACAAGCATGGCCGCGCCGCACACGCTCAACGTTGCGCCGAATAAGAGCCTTCATTCACCCTGCGTATGAATTTTTCGACCCGACTTCAGGTGGCATCCGCATTAGATACACAAAACAACTTCATCCTCCAGCATATTCCCGCATCCGGGACATTCCCCACGCCCTGACACTTGCCATGGGCCTCTGGGACTGAAGCATGAGCTTCATGTCCGCCCTCGCTCCCCTCTTCAGCGGAACCGCCTTTCGAACAAAGGCCGAAGCTATCTTTCTCCCCCCTCTGGCGGCAGGGTCAAGGGCCGGCACAGCATCTCCGCCACGCTTCGGTCCAACACAAAAACTGCAGGATCGCCCTGAACGGATGCGAAATATCCATCCGAGCCGGCACGGAAGCCGATCCGCAGCGATTTGCGAATGCCGGCCTCAGCCTTAAGGTCCAGCGTAAGCGCAGCCGCCGGCGGCTCCAAACCATAAGCAGCCGCACTCTTTGAGGAGCCGCTTTCC
>CALETX010000154.1 GCA_937920455.1 uncultured bacterium | reverse complement strand
GGAGTTCCAACGATTCTCGAGCCTTCGGCAAGATCAAGAACAACAAGTGTCGTCACAGACGTTTTCCGCCCCGGCTTCGCATGTTGACACCAGGGCTGCGAGAATGGCTATTGATGGTGTTGCGAGCCAAGGCAGTTGCTTCATAGACTAAACCTCCGGTACAGCGAGGTTGCGCATTCGATCTCAGAATCATAATGCCCAAATGCTCTTGATCTGGCAAGGTTTCTTCATTCCTTCATTTCTGCAAGTCAGACGATGTGGGGTTTCGTCTCGAAGCAGCTTGACCCTAATGCGGGCAATGTGCTCATCAGTGCCTTCCGGCAGAAAAAGAAAAGCCATCGGCTGAAATGTCTTTGCCAGCAAAGCCCTTTTTGAGATAGAGATAACAAACGGGCGTGGGGTTCAATCGGGGCATGTCGTTTTAGCTGTACGTATATAGAAAAACACCAGACACACCACTGTGAAAAAGAAAGCTTCATTTTATCGGGACTACTTTGCAAGAAGTAGCAAGCACACTTCATCTGTTGAGCATGGTGCTGCTAATGTGAAAGACAAGGCGATATGCGAGTACCTGCGCAGGCACAAGTCAAAGGTGAAGCGGCTGCTTGACGTGGGGTGCTTGAACTCATGCTTGTTCAGCTTATTGAAGGATTTCATTTCGGTCGAAGAGTATTACGGCGTAGATCTTATACCTTTTGATGAGGCCGAGGAAATGGTCCCCGGCATCTATTATATTCAGGCGGATGTGGATGAAGGCATACCACTTGGGGGAATGGAGTTTGATGTAATAGTTTGTAGTGAGATCCTGGAACATCTGTTTGATCCAGACATAGTATTTCAATTCGCCAAGTCAAATCTTGCTAGGGATGGGCTTCTCATTTTAACCACTCCGAATCTTGCCGCCTGGTATAACCGATTGGTTTTGTTCCTTGGGTTTCAACCGTGTCATACCGAGGTCTCTACAAAATTCAATGTCGGCAAAATATGGACCAATGACAAGAATTCGGTGGGTGGTCATTTGAGATTGTTCACTTTTCCCGCTTTGAGGGAGCTGGGAGAAGAGTATGGCCTGATGTGCAGGTATTGCACGAGCATTGCGGGGGGAAAGGGTATTATCAACGGGATAACAAGACTGTTGACAAAGTTCGGTTATCTGGGACACACGTTGTTCTGCGTTCTTGGTGTTCGGGAAATCACGGACAGTTCTGGGAGTGGTGCGACGGACGAATAAGGGTCTGGGAATGGCGGCTTTGGAACGAACAACTCAGGAGATTTGTTTCAAGCATGCACTGAGGTTTCACAGCTGGGATTCGTAGAGGGATTGTATCTCTTCGTCTGAGAGGGCCTTGTTGTAAATCTGAACCTCGTCAATCAGGCCGTCGAAACAGCGACAGTGACCATTGTCATGCGCTCCCATGATCATGGCGCAGGGGGTAGCAATTTTGACTTTGTCTTCGCTTTGAGCGACGAGTTTGCCGTCGAAATAGAGTCGCATTTCATGTGCATGTAACACTCCCGCGACGTGATGCCATTGCCCGAGTTCGGGCAACTGGGGGAAAATATAGTCGAGAATTGCGAGTGCGGTTGCAGATTTTTGCACGGCAAAATGCAAAGAAAGACATGTCCCACCATATTGGTGCTGGTAATCAAATGAGATCGAAGTGTTATGGCTGTTCCAAACCCCGGCATTTCCAACCGTTCCGAGTATTTGAGCGTGAGTGTCGTGTCTTGATGGTAGCGATCTGGGTTGGGCCCATACGGACCAGGTGATTTCACCTGTTGAGTCAATGACGGGTGTGCGCGCATAGGCTGATTTTCCGTCGAAGTCCAGCGCGCTCCGAATATTTTGCCGTCTGGAAATTTCTGATCCGCGTCTTTGAGGATATTTGCTGTGTCTGTATCAAAAGAGTAACGCACCACAATATGAGGGGCAAGCGCGATCAGACTGACGCCGTCGCGGCTGCGGCAGGTCTTGAGACTCAGAATCATGTCTGGGGTTGCGATAACCTTACCGAAGCTGGCTGAAAAACTTCGATCTGACGCAGCCCGCATAAACCGGTGATTGTGTCGCCATTCTGCATCTTTGCTACGACATTGGATGATTCGCGATCCCAGTTGATCTCGCGCACAAGTTCGAGCGGAACGCTCATTTCAGCGAAGGAAGTTTTGATGGAAACGTTTTTTATTTTTGGAGTTCCAACGATTCTCGAGCCTTCGGCAAGATCAAGAACAACAAGTGTCGTCACAGATGTTTCCGCCCCAAAGGCAGCGGGCAATGATAGAAGCGGCGACAAGCCAGAGAATAATACTACAATCCTCAAAAAAGATTTCATAATCCTCAGCGTTACTTTTGCGTTCATAGCAAATCCTTCAAAGATCGCCAAGCGCAACGAACCGATTGCATTGAGTTGAAAAGGCTGAGACAAAGCCCAACGGGCTTGCAACGCAATCGGCCCTTTCCCGTGGCCTAAGATCTCCTTCTGGCCTGATATTAGCAATACCTGCCTCTTGCCCTGACAGGTTGTCACGGCTATGGTGCTCGACATTCCGAATTTCGAACTGCCCTGAACGGTCTTCGCTCGTTGTCGGCACCAGGCAGTTTCCCCTTCTGAGAAAACGCCGAATAAAGCGTTGCATGGAAGTGAAAGATATGCATAATATAAAAGAGATGGCTTGAACTCTCGAGATGCCTGCGGGGAAAGGGCTAGGTGACAAAGAAATGTCTGACAGGAAGATAAAAGTCGGAATCGTTGGATTGGGCCACAACGGCGTAGCCCATTTGTGCGCGCATGAGAAATTGGGCCTCTCAGAGGTCGTCGCTCTCTGCGACCGGAATCGCGAGATCCTCGAAAAGGCGGGGCGCGATCACGGGGTACGCAAGCTGTATACGGATGATTCTTTCTTTGCCGATCCTGACGTTGAAGCAATTAGCATCCACACCGGCGACGCTGACCATGCAGAGCCGTTCTTGAAAGCGCTCCACGCAGGCAAACATGTGCTGGTGGAAAAACCGCTGGCCAATTCCGAAGATGATGTTCGGAGAATGGTTGCTGCAGCGAAACGCGTCACGCCGAGGCTCAAAATTCAGATT
>CALETX010000153.1 GCA_937920455.1 uncultured bacterium | reverse complement strand
TCTGAATGAGAAGCGCTTCTGCGCGGTCTTATCGTTCCATACTGCACGACCGACAGGCGGTTTCCACGGGCCTCCACCACAGCCACCCCTGTAGATCTCAGGGACGTGTCCACCCCAAGCACGCGATCGGTCCCATGCATGGCGGCAATGCCGTCTCCTCAGCCCTGCGCCGTTTCCAGCTCGCCGAGCAGGGCGTCGTCCATCTCCATGTTCGTATACACGTTCTGAACATCATCATGGTCTTCCAGATCAGCAATGAACTTCATCACAGCCCTGGCCTTGTCGGCGTCGCTCACCTTCACATAGGCCAGCGGAATCAGCGCCACTTCGGCGCTGGCGGGCTTGATGCCAGCCTTTTCCAGTGCCTCGTTTACGTCGCTCAGCGCGGAGGGATCGGTGATAACCTCAAAATGATCGCCGTCCCGGCTCATGTCCTCCGCGCCCGCGTTGAGCGCCACCTCCATGAGCTTATCCTCCTCAACGCTGCGCGCATCAATGAGTATCTGTCCTTTCCTTGCAAAACCTCGCGATACTGAGTTCTGCGCTGCGAAGTTTACGCCGTGCCTGGTGAGAATGTGGCGAATCTCGGAGGTGGTACGGTTCTTGTTGTCGGTCAGACAGATAATAACGATCCCTACTCCGCCAGCCACGAAGGTTTCAAACATGATCTCCTCAAGGGTCTGGCCCTCCAGTTCGCCCGCTCCCTTCTTTATAGCGCGGGTAATGTTATCACTGGGCATATTGACGCTCTTTGCCTTCAGAATCACCGCACGCAGCGCTGGATTAGTGGCAGGATCGCTTCCTTTGCGTGCTGCCACCATCAGCTCCTTGCTCAACTTGCTGAAGATCTTTCCACGTTTAGCGTCCGCTGCGCCCTTCTTATGTTGAATGGTCTTCCATTTACTGTGTCCGCTCATGTTCCTGCTCCTTGTCTTTCAAACCTTCAGCCACGGCCGGCCGGCATTTCAAAGCCCACCAGTCCGAGAGGCGTTTCTGCCTCCATGTCCTGTATCCATCCTGAAACCAGGCCAAGCCGCTCCGCAGCTGCCGTAACCAGCTCATACTCCTCCGGCGTTATTCTCCTGTTCCACGGCGGCGCAACCGCCCGGTTCGTCGGAATGTACTGGCTCATAATACTGACATGGATACTGCGCCCTATAGTATCTGCAATCCACTCCAGATTTTCAACTGCTTCCTGCGCCTTTCCAGGCAAAACGAGAACCCGGCAAATCACTCCACTGACCGCCACGCCATCGTCGTCTGTTTTCAGCGGCCCTTTCATCCGCCACATTTCCACAAGCGCCCGCCTGGCGGCATCAGCGTAAGCGCCGCAACCGGAACCCTCGGCGGCCGATTCCCTTCGCGAATAGCGCAGATCCGTTAGATAAATGTCAAAAACCTCCTCATACCGCCGCAGAGTCTCGGGACGTTCGAAGCCGCTTGTGTTGCAAACAACCGGCAGATCATACCCCTCCGAACGGGCCCTAGCTACAGCCTCTTCGATCCACGGCAGCCATGGCGTTGGACTGACAACATTCCAATTATGGCAGCCCCGCTCGGCAAGATCGCGCAATATCCCTCTCAAGCCCTCTGCCGACATCACCTGTCCCTCCCCCTGCTGGCTCCACGGAAAGTTCTGACAGTAAAGACAGGACATCGTGCAGCGGCTGAAAAAAACTGTCCCGGATCCCCTTGTTCCGGAGATTGGCGGTTCCTCGCCGTGGTGAGGTCCGTATCGGTACACCTCCGGCTCCCGCCCCGCAGCGCACCAACCTTTGTCGCCAGCCATTCTATTCACGCCGCAGCGCCGTGGGCACAACTCGCACCGGACGGGATATGCGCCGTTCAGTCCTCTTCCTCCTCCTTCTTCCTGTCTGCGGCGGCAGCCGCTATGATCTTTTGAGCCACATTCGAAGGAACCACGTCGTACCTGCAAAAATTCATCTCAAACGATCCCTGCCCGCCCGTTATGCTCCTCAGCTCAGCAGCGTACCTGAAAAGCTCGGCCTGCGGAACTTCTGCCGTAATCACCTGCATCCCATCCTCGGTATCCATGCCCAGAATGCGCCCCCGCTTGTGGTTGAGATCTCCGTTGATCTCGCCCATGAACGCTTCCGGCGTCCATACTTTCACCGTCATTATCGGTTCAAGAAGAACCGGCCTGGCCTTGCCCATGGCGTCCCGGAATGCCCTGCTGGCCGCGATCTTGAACGCTATTTCCGAGGAGTCAACCTCATGATACGATCCATCGTACACAATAACCTTCACGTCCTGCACGGGATAGCCCGCCACCGTGCCCGATGCCATGCCTTCAAGCACGCCTTTCTGCACCGCCGGAATAAAGTTGCCCGGAATCGCGCCACCCACGATTGCATCCTCGAACCATTCCTCATCGTCCTTGGCCTTAGGCTGCACCTTCAGATACACCT
This sequence comes from uncultured bacterium, assembly GCA_937920455.1. Lineage (GTDB taxonomy): Bacteria > Verrucomicrobiota > Kiritimatiellia > UBA8416 > CALETX01 > CALETX01. Next base: position 8,210 of record CALETX010000153.1, on the reverse strand, counting down.
CTCCGTATTGGCCGCGTCCGCCGGTCTGTTTCTTGTGCTTATAGTGTCCTTCACCAAGCGCCGTCACCGTTTCACGATAAGCGACCTTGGGCAAGCTCAACGTCACGTCCACCTTGCTGCGGTTTCTCATCATCTCCACCGCAACGTCCAGATGCACGTCCCCCAGACCCGCGAGCAGCGTCTGTTTGGTTTCCCGGTTCCTTTCGACCTTCAGCGTCGGATCCTCCTCGGCAACTCGGTTCAAGGCCACGCCGATCTTATCCTCATCGGCCTGGGTTTTCGCCGTCACACACATGATCGCCACCGGCTGAGGAAACTCCAGCCTGGGAAGGATCGTCTTCGTTCCCAAAGCGCACAGCGTGTCGCACACGGAAGTCGCCTTCAATTTGGGGATGGCCACTATATCGCCCGCAGTGGCTCTCTCAACCGGCGAGGATTTCCGCCCGTTCACAACCACCAGCGATGAAAGCCTCTCCTTCTGGTCCTTGGAAGCGTTTAGTATTTCTCCCTCCGGAGTGAGAGTCCCGCCGATCACACGGACAAATGTCATCTGGCCTATGAACGGATCATTCACGACGCGCCATACAAAGCCAACAAACGGGGCATCAGCCTCGGTCCGCACATCCTTCCCTTCCAAATCAAACTTCTTGACCGCCAATGGCGACGGAAACAGAGCCGTAACACCCTCCAGCAGTTCCGTAAGCCCCAGATCTTTCGGAGCCGATACGCAAAAAATCGGAACCAGCGTGCCCCTAGCAACGGCTGCGCGCAGACCTTCGGCAATTTCATCGGCCGAAAGCTGCTCTCCATTCAAATACTTCTCTATTAGCGCATCGTTGGTCTCAGCTGCGATCTCAACCAGCGTGCCCAGTATTTCGCGTGCCTTTGAACTAGAGGCCGGCAACGACGAGCCAGACGCTACGATGTCAACAACCTTCTTACAATCGTCAGAGGGAGCAGTGACCGGCGCGCACTTTGCACCAAAAGCGCCGCGAATCTGTTCCACCGTCTTCCAGAAATCGGCATTTTCCTTGTCTATGCCGGTAATGACAATCGCGCGAGGCATTTTGGCCTTTTCGAAACATTTCCATACCTTGTAGCTGCCCACCTGAAGTCCTGCAACCGCGTCAACAACAAGCACGGCTGTCTCCGCGGCCCGCGTCGCGGAGAGCACCTGCCCGAAGAAATCCATGTAGCCCGGAGTGTCGGTCACCACAATACCGATCTTCTTTCCCGCCGCGCTCTGATAAACCCCGGTGAAGGGCTTTGCGAAAAGAGTGATCTTCCTTGAACGCTCCTCGTCGGTATAATCCGCCGCGCTCGTACCCGAGGCTGGAGAACCAAGCCTGTCATTCAACCCCAACTTGAACAAAATGGCGTCAACAAGGGTTGTTTTTCCGCTTCCTGTATGACCCGCCAGGACAAAATTTCTGACATCAGCAACCGGTATATCATTCATACAAGTTCCGCCTTCTCCATCTTTTTTTCGGGATACTCCTGCGACCATTCCGGCAACTTGCCTCCAGCCGTCCGGCCGCAACGCAAACTGTAGTTGCTACCAAACGCGCACTCGAAAGACAAGCCCGATTGCTGGGGAACTGGAACACTAACCCATGGCTGTGTCTTGGCGGTTGGGAATCGGCTAACAGGGAACGATCTGAAGGATCATGCTGCACGGTTTATCGCCATTGTGCTGCGACGTTGGCAGGAATACAGAAACGTGGAAGCACTATAGTGAAGCAGATGTATTGGCGAGAGTTCGAGTGCGACTGATACGGCCTGAAGAGAAAGCGCGTCGGGACGAGTTGATTTGCCGGGGGCATTATCTTGGAAACGCGCATCTTGTAGGACGGCAGTTGAGATATGTGGCTGAGTTGGATGGCGAGTGGGTTCCGCTGTTGGGGTGGAACGTAGCAGTGTATCATTTGACCCCAGATTTTGCTTTCAGGCCACAGAGACCTTTATAACTGCCTGTCAGTTGAGTGGTTCAAAAAAACAATCCCGTCACAAGAAAGTGAAAATCCAACTGCAATACATTTGACTACTGCCGTTCTAATGCATTGACAGCAAACATGTTGCTTTTCGCACATTGCCGGTGGCGCCATCTCAACAGCAAAATCTGGCTTCAGAACTCTCGTCTGCCCTTGGAAGGACCCTGAAGCAACGATCGCTTTCCTTGACTATGCGGCGCATCACAAGTCAGACCGTCTGCTTGGCGTTCTCCAGACAAGCTGGTGCGACTCCGGCAATGTGTGCCGCTCGATAATTGGCTCAGGCGAGCCGCAGGATGACATTTCCCGAGGCGTTGCGGCATCCTTCCGTGTAGTGGCCGGTTCCGCCTTGGGATGACCGTCCGCTGAAACAGGACGATAATCTCTTACCAGGCCGGGTCAATGCAGCTCAACTCCAGGGCTCGCATGAAAATCCTTCCGCGATCGTTCAGACAAACGTCGTGACCATGCCCCAGATGATCGAATTCGAGACCGGAAAGTCGTTGCAACGCAAGTAGATACAACCGCTCAATAAACCGCCGACAGGGCAAGAAGCATCGCCGAAAAAAACAATCCTGCCAAGCCGGCCAACCGGCATCGCTTGTCCGACGAAATCCATAATTCGCTGGCCTTGCGAAAGAGGTAGGGCGATAAAACCAGCGCCATGCCTTTTATGACCATCAGATAGGCGAGCACAACGATGACCAGCCGCCACGGAGAGGGATGCCATCGAGCTGCAGAGAGCATGGGCGTTGCCAGAAGGAGGAATAAACCGCCGAGAGCGCGGCTTGCGAGAAGCTCATCCATGAGAAAAACTACGGCGCCCCACACCACCGGGCTGACTACGTAAACGAGAGGCTTGTATCGCTCGAATGTGCCAAGCGGCATGTGGAGCACCCACCAAGCTGACCACGCCAAATCAATAGTGGCAAGAACTATGCCTGCAATCCGCGAACGTGGAAATGCAGCGAAAGCACGGCGAGCAGTGGTGGGGAAAAAAACCATCCAGCCATAAATGAGCGCCATGGCCACTCCCAGCGCAAGCGATACCAACGCAAGGGCGCTCATGGCCGGACCTCTCCGTAAAGGGTCTGAGGCGTGGCCCGCCGGATCAGAATGTTCAGAAAATCACCGGGCCTTGCGCCGGCTGGCGGCTCAAACACGACGGTCATGAAATCGCGAGTTCTTCCACTCCACATTTTTCGATTTCTGGGGCTGAAACCATCGGCCATCACCTCTTGAATGCTGCCAATCCTTTTTTGCTGGTGTCGCTTCATAGCGATCCTGTCCAGGTCCTCCAACAAAATCTTGTTTCGTTTCAGCTTCTCGGAAGGGGGAACATCGTCCTTCCATTCCGCAGCCAGAGTTCCGGGTCGGGGAGAGTATTTGAAGACAAAGGCGTTGTCGAAACCTATTTCCTCGACAATGGCGCGAGTTGCCTCGAAATCCTCTTCGGTTTCGGTCGGGAAGCCCACGATGATATCGGTTGTAAATGCCATGGTTGGGACCGCCTGTCTCAACCGTTCCACCGCGCGGCGATAATCGTCAACGGTGTACCCTCGCCGCATCATCTTCAGAATTCTATCGGAGCCGGATTGAAGCGGCAAATGCACGTGCTCGCATATCTGCTCAACCGTGGCAAACACCCTTGCGAGCTCAGGGGTGCAGCCTGAGGGATGCGCGGAGGTAAAACGAACCCGACGGATGCCTGGCACAGCAGCAACTGCTTCAAGGAGTTTAGGGAAGGGCTCAGTTAAACCGCGCGGTGAAACGTGGTCAGGGGACCAGACATTTCCCTTCCTGCCATATGAAAGCACGCTTTGGCCGAGCAGGGTTATCTCTCTCACGCCATGCTGCGCCAGGTCCAGAACCTCGGCCAGTATTTCCTCGGCTGGACGGCTCCTCTCACGGCCTCGCACAAAAGGAACCACACAATAGGAACACCGTCTATCGCAGCCGAAAAGCACGTTGACGAACGCCTTCGCCTGTTGATTGTCGTAAACATGAGCCGAAGTACAAACGGAACCATTTAGAAGATCACCAACATCCACAAAAGGTCCCCCGCCCCCGGCCGCCGTCTCTACGGCGCGCGGCAGCAACCCAAGGCTGCCGGTTCCTATGACGAAGTTTATGCCAGGCACCTTCTCAAACACGTCAGCGCCTAGCCGCTGCGCCATGCAACCCATAACACCAATCAGTCTGCCTGGACGGCGTTCAGACGCCAGAATTCCGAGTTTCCCCAATGCTTTGGCCTCAGCCTTAGACCGAACGCTGCAAGTGTTGACGATGATCACATCTGCATCTGCTTCATTTAACACCTGCTCGTGGCCATGCTGGCGGAGAAGAGCCGCAGCGGCTTCAGAGTCGCGCTCATTCATCTGACATCCGTATGTCCTGATAAAAAATTTCATCCTCAGGATTCTCCTGTGTTGCCATGCTCCGGTCTGGAGACATCGGCTAGTCCTTGTCTAGATCAAGACGATCCAGAAGGTCTTTCGAAAAGTTTACCGGATACCAACGCGGTTTGTCCAGGGTCCCCCGCACTCGGAACTCAAAGAGTTTGCCTATGGGATAGGTCAGGGTCTGCAGAATTTTGCCCACAAGCGTGTGTTCTTTCATCAGTTGCACCCTGGCATGAAAATCGAGATTTCCTGCAAGGTCTGCACTGCCCCTTGCGTTGATGCTTAGCACATCGCCCTCGACAAGGAGTTTGTCAGTGCTTATGAGGCCGTTGGCCACATCGAACTCACATGTGAGGTCGCTTTGGCGCATTATAAGGTCAAGGCCTGGGACTATTTTGGCGAGAATTGAAGAGAGGCCGCCGAAGACGGGCAGAGTGAACACCCGGCCGTTGCGCACTTTCATCATGCCCTTCCCCACAGCAGTATTACCGTGGCCCCGCCCGGCCATTCCAGAAAGCCTGAGCCTGATGGAAAAATCTCCGCTCGCCTTTCCGCTCTCTCCACGAATGGCCTTCAAGACATCCTCAAAGGCGGCATCGCGAAGCCACCAATCACAGACATACGAAAGAGCATTAGTCGAGGCAGAATCGGGAAATGTGAGCGTTGCATTGCCGGCGAAGCCTCCTCCACACCATTTCCCGACCAGATTTGTTACTGCGGCGATACGATTCGTGACAATCAGATCGAACGCAGCCTCCTGCGCAATAACAGGCGGCAACCCGAATTTCCTGCCAACGATGGAAGCCTTAAAATCGGTCAGGGCGCTGTCTTCAATGCCCACAACGCCGCGCGCTGTTATCCTTACGGGACCGTCGAACACCCAATCAGACAAGTCATCTTCGGATGCAAATCCAGTGAGCAGAGCTAGTGCCTTGGGGTCTATGGTGGACGATCCGTCAAACCGAATGGTTTGGGCGGCATAATCAATGGCAAAGCCGCCGGTCACCGTTCCATCTGCCCGCATGACCGCCAGAGGCTCTATGCGCAGGACGGTGTTTTCATCGGACGATTCGATGTCCATGTTCCCTGCGGATCTGAGCGCGTCGAATCCGTCAAAAACGAAGTTTTCCCCCCAGAACTGGCCCCTCAGACGAAAGTAACTGTTGGTTTCGACCCCCCTCATCTCGAAGCGCGCTTCGATCCGTGGCGCAGTTGCCCCGAAACTGAAGCGCTGCAGCGCGGCAACAGTACGAGGCATCCCCCTGTCCAGCATCACCGGAAAAACTATCCAAGGATCCATTATAGCGGTCATTTCTCCTTCGAGCAGATCTCGTTGACGGTCATATTTCACCCTGCCGCGGACGGATCCATCCTTATCGTTCCGACGGAGCCTTGCTCTAACGTCCTCCCAGACCCATCCCGAAGGTTCCCATCGGACGGTTAGAGAAAGATCCTCGATTCCAACGCCCAAAACGCTGCTGTTGCGCACTTCCATATCCACAGAAGTGGAAAGACTTTCCTCAGATAACTCAGGCTCGTTCGTAACGGAAGCCAGAATCACGGCGGGGACGAAATCGGCCGACTCGAAGATTACTCGGCGAGCGAACGGTCTTCTCCGCCATGCATCCAGGAGATTCGTCTCGATGGTTATGCGGTCGGCAACGACGGCAGGAGGGCCGAGAACCCTTTTTCGGTATATCCGCACGTCGTACATGCTGATGGCGCCGAAGGGGTCAATGCGAGCAGATCCTATCTCAAAAGCGTAGCGTCCTGGAATCCGTCGCTGCAGCTTCAACAGAAGCGGTTTCGGCAGACCGGCAACGGCCAAATATACCGCAGCCGCTATGCATGCAAGCAAGGCAGCCACCACAAGACGAGCCAGCGCCCTCCCGAAGAACGCTCCTGCCCGCCTGACAAGTCCTGTTTCTCTCATTCTGTCTCTTCCGAATCGAATCAAAGTCCCCGACGGCGATGCTTTGAAGGGGCGGCCATAAAACTCGCGGGCGCCGGTTCAAGAAGGCTGAAACCTAAAAGCGCATCCGGCATCCGGACAGCGCTGATTTTCTTGAATTCCATAATGACAACCTCCATCACCTGCCAAACCCGCACGCTGCGCCGTACGCAACCGGTGATGGTCCTCCCCCGTCTGCCGGCAGCAGCATGCATGTGAAGAACCGGCCGGCCATTCTCATCTGGGAACAAAGTTCCCACACCAGCGAGTTCTCTCACATCTGCAAGACGGTTTTCCATCGGTCTGACCGGTCTTTCCTCAGAGCGTCGTGGACCCACCACGAATCTGCTTCCTGAGTCTGCGGCACCAACCGCGATGACGGCGCCAGCTTTAATCTTTTTATCCGATGCGAAACGCTCGATGACCTCATGCAGAATTTCCCCATCAACGAGTCGGAGAACGAAGACTCTGCCCATCGAACCTTGCGTCCATTTCATTTTTTGCACTCCCTTGATCATTCGGCCGGCAGGAGCTCGGTCCTCATGCGTTTGAGTTGACCTCGCATGTGTTTTTCGGCAAGCCGCTTTTCGTTCTGCCGTCGTGAGCGTCTGCGTTTTCGCCTTCGTATTTTCTCTATTTCCTGCCTGATCCGGCTCGCTTCGCCAAGAAGCTTTTCCTCGATCAAGTCGCAAAGGCGTTCTCTGGCGCGATAGCGGTTGATTTCGCGATAGCGGCTGTCCCTGCATTTGATCGTCATGCAGCTCGGCATGTGTCTGATCTGGACGCAAGAAGAGCTTTTGTTCACCTTCTGACCGCCTGGCCCACCGCTGAGGATGAACTTTTCCATTATATCCTTCTCGGCAATTCCAAGACGGGTCATTCTTTCGCGCAACAAATTCCACTTTTCCTGTGAAACAGACGCCGCATCCATAGGGGTTCTCCTCCTGAATTCTTTGCACTTTCCATCAACCTGCGCAACCGATATTGTACGGAAAGCATGAGACAGCATCTCCGCAAAGAGAGGCGTGCGGCAAAGGAAAGGAAGCGATGACATGGCGCGGATCGAGGTGGGGTATCTCGGCCCGATCGGAACATATTCGCACCTGGTTGCGGAAAAGCGGTACGGCAGCAGGGCAAAGCTTTTCCCCCTTCCCACCATTCTGGACGTCTGCCAGTTCGTTTCTCGTGACCCGTCAAGGCGTGGCATTGTGCCAATCGAGAACTCCTCTGGCGGAGCGATATACGAAATGGTGGATATTTTACTGGGCAACAGGCCCCGTGTTCACATTCTGGAAGAATTGTCGCTGAACGTCCGGCTGGCGCTGCTTGGGAGGCGGGGAGAGAAGCCGAGGGTGCTCTACTCTCATTTCGCGCCGCTGGACCACTGCTCAGAATGGATCAGAAAACACCTGCCGCGAGCGGAAAAACGCGCGGTAGCGAGCACGGCAGTCGCAGCCCTCCAAGCGGCAAGCCAGCGCAACGCTGTGGCGCTGGGCGACCGCAAGCTTGCGCGCCTGTACGGACTCGAAATCCTCCACTATCCGGTGGAGGCCGACATGCCTAACGTGACCGTTTTCCTGGCTCTCGGCGGCACGCACCGCATACAGCCGCTGGCCACAAAGGCCACGCTGGCCGTTAAACTTCCAAACGTTCCGGGCAGTCTGTGCACATTCCTGCAGGCGTTCCGGGACAACGGTGTAAACCTCTCGCGGCTTCTTTCCCGTCCGATCCGCGGCCAGCCCAGGCAGTACGCATTTCTTGTTGACATCGAGGGTTCTCCCAGGGATCCCATTGTTCGGCGCGCTCTTCGCAAGGCACGTTCGGTCAGCGCAGAGTTCAGGCTTGTAGGAGCGTATCCGTGCCGCA
>CALETX010000152.1 GCA_937920455.1 uncultured bacterium | reverse complement strand
ACAGCCAGACACGCAACTATCGCCGCAGTTTTCCCTGACCGGACTCCGCCTGCCAGAGCAACGAAAACAGCCACAAGCAAGGCCAGCAGAGCGCCTCTGGAAAGACTCAGTGCGACGGCCACGGCCATGACAAGAATTGCAAACGCAATAAGGACTAGACGGCTGGCATTTTCAGTGGAAAACCAAATTAGCCGCTCGCGCCAGCTTTCTGGCATTCCTTCGCGTTCCCGCCGTCTCCATATCGCCATAAAGATCCCAACCGACACGCCGAGACATATGTTCATATATGCTGCAAAGTGATTTCGATTGGAAAAAGGACCCATGGACGTGCCACCATAGCGGGGGTAGTAAAACCAGAAAATAGCATCAGATCCCGAAAGCTTATGGGCGATTCCTATTGCCGCCAGCAGAAATCCGGAAACCACGAGCACATAGCAGCAATGCTCGACATTCCTCCACCGATGCACTGTATTAAGTAGAACGATGAAAACCGCAGCGCATGCCAGAAGCACTGTCAGGGCCATGCCCGTCGCTGGAGGAGACACGGACAAAGATGTTGATTTGTTTTCCAGTTGCGTTGTTCCTGCAGTGTTAACCAACTGAAGTCGGCTCAAAAGTTCAGCAGCTCCATGTTGAATCCGTACTGAGTATGGAGACAGCACGGTTGCGACAGGACCTGGCAACGGAAGAATCTGGAAGACGACAAACATCAGAAAAACAACAAACACAAACGTAACCGATGGCTCCGCTATCTCAGGTTTTTGAGAAGCGCATAGTCTGAAAAGCCATATCACCGCACCTGCGCCTACCAAAAAGCAGACAAAAAGACACGCCCACGCTTCTGACGCTCCGAACAACCACGGTGCCAGAACAACGGCAGAAAGTGTTGTCCATCGCGCTATGCGCGAGAGCAAATGATCTGTGTGGCCTGCAATTCCCATATGGAACCGTCTATAAGCAAACCTCAGTATCCGTAAATTCCGGCTCTCCCTGCCTGTTATGATCCAGCATTTGCGCGCTTCCTGGACACATCCGCGCCCTTTTGTTTCTTGGCCGCCTTGCCGACCCTGCTTCCGCCTTTTCTTCCGTAGTAAGCCGAATGATAGTCGCGTGAATAACGCGAGTAGCCATGATATGCATAGTCGGAAGCATAGCTGCCAAACATAGCGGCAGTCATCCTCGTAAGTACCGCGCCAACTATCCGAACTCTTAGCTGCTTGAGATGGTCCACCGCCCGCCTGAGCAATGAGCGGTTGTTCACCCCCGCCATCACAACAAGAATAATGCCATCAGAAAGAGCGCAGACTATGGCGGCGTCGCTCGCAAAAAGAACCGGCGGCGTATCAACAATGACCCAATCATAGGCGCTTCTAAGATCTCGCAAAACACTACTCATCTTGTCAGAGCCTAACAGCTCAGCCGGACTTGGCGTGGGAGTGCCTGCCACTATAACGTCCAATCCTTCCACTATCTGGCCGTCGTGTTCAATCTTCTGAACGGCGCTTCTCCAGTCAACTTCGCCAACCAGGATATCGCTCATCCCGATTTTGCTTTTCAGCCCCATGCTCACTCCAACCTTCGGCTGATGAAAATCCCCATCAATAAGCATGACTTTCTTGCCGCTCAGTGCGATTGCAAGCGCCAGATTTGCCGCTGTCGTGGTTTTGCCCTCGCCAGAGCCGCAAGAGGTGACGGCAATCAGCTTTGCCTCTCCCGAGGGAATAGAGAAATAAAGGCTGGTTCTGATTGTCCTAAAGGCCTCAGCTGCTGATGAAACAGGTTCGTTCAAAATAAGTCGCGCGCCATATTCGCTCTTGGACTTTCCAAAATCAGGCGGACTCTCAAAAGGCGGCACAAATCCCAATAGAGGAACGGTGAGTTCATCCCGCAGATCTTCCGGAGTTCTTATGGTCTCGTCCAGATTCTCAACAACAAAAGCCGCCCCCACCCCCAGCAACGCTCCCAATATCAGCGCGAACAAGAGCCTCCTGCCACGCTGAGGATCCACAGGCGTTTTGGGCACATCCGCGAGTTCTACAACCGTAACGATGTTTCTTCCAAAGTCAGAACTAACGTCCAGCTCAAGAATCTTCTGCAGAAGTGCATCATAGAGACGGCGATGCCGCTCCACCTCCGCCTGCAACCTCGAAAACACAATCGCCTCTTTGCTCGCCTCAAGGCTCATGTTTTTCAACTCATCATATTGTTTCAGAAGCTCCTGTTCCTTGTTTTGGAGAACCGCAAGCCGGTCTTTGTTGGCCTGCACAGAACGCAACAAAGCCGCAAAGAGTTCATCCTTAAGCGAAACCTCGTTCGTTTGAGCGTCCTTCAATGCGGGATGCTCGGGGCCATATATACGGCTCAAGCTCCTAAGAGTTTTTTGAGCCTCCACATACTGGTCCCACGCCTTGCTAACCGCGGTATCAGCTCTCGACTGTGGCAACGCCAACAGCCGCTCTACAGCAACAGGCCCCAGTCGCCCGGACGTGATATCCTCGACCACCTTTGAGTGCGACTCTAGATCAATCCTTTCAAGCTGTACCTTCGCAAGCTCTCTGTTAATCTGCGATAGACGTTCGCTTATCGGCTGATTTTCCGAGTCGAGACTAAATCCAAGGGCTTTGGCCTGAGACCTGAATTCTTGAAAGGCGCGTTCGCTATCAACCAAAGCCTTCTCTTCCTTGTCACGCTCCCGTTGGAGGAAGGCAAATGCTTCTCCGTTGAGGAGAGCTCGTTCCCTTTGGTTATAGGTTTCGAAAGCATTGGCAACCGCATTGACAACAGTCGCCACTGTACGGGGATCTGCGCCGGTAGCCTGGATAATCACAAAGCGAGTATCCATGATTCGCTTCACGGAGAATGAACCGCGAAGGCGTTCCCACATTGCAGGTGGAGGTGGAGGCGAACCTCCTAGCAAAGCAAGTAGAGTGTCTCTGGCCTCTCTAAGGAATGAACCTTCTTCTGTCACTTCCTCAGGACGATCTTCAAATATAGTCCTCACCGCAGGGTCTTCAAGCGCTGTCTCCATCACGACCCGGCTTCTGATAAGCTCAACCTGTGTATTATAGAACTCAGGATCCCACATTGAGCTGTCTCGTATCACACCCTCAAAACCCGCAACCTTGGGAATATCACGATCTACCACCAGCTTGGACTGGGCCATATAAAGCACTGGCGCTCTGAATGCATTGAAAACCCCAACCGTCACCGCTATGACAAGCACTGAAATCAGGACCCAGATCCTCCGACGCAACACTCCCAGATAACGAAGGAATACCTTCTCACTATCA
>CALETX010000151.1 GCA_937920455.1 uncultured bacterium | reverse complement strand
GCCGGACAGCTGCGATCCGGTGGCGCGCGAATCAACAAGGGTTAGGTGCGTTATCGCTTATAATGCGCAGACTTCGAACGATCCGCTTTTTGTTCTGGCACATATTGGCGGGCCGCGAATCCCGCATCCCAAGGTGTTGATGTTTTATGGGGTGAACAATGCCGAAGCCCTTTTTTCGGAAGAGATGTGTCCTGTGCTGAATGATGCGTCGCCTATCACGCACGTTACTCCGGACGATCCACCCGTGATGCTCATTTATGAATGGCCCCTTACGCCCACGCCTTTGCCCGAAAAGACGAGGCCGGAGGTTCTTGCCCACCACCCCAAGTTTGGGCAACTGCTGAAAGAACGGATGGACTCGGCAGGAGTACCATGCCATTTCCATCACAAAAAGTCGCCTCCTCTCAAGGATGCGCAGAGGGATTTCCTCAGGCGTCATCTGCTGGAAAACTGACGCCGGCACAGGGTCGTGGCAGCCTTGGGGAAATCCTGGCAAATGTATCAAGCCTGAGACATGATGGCCTGGCTATCGGGGCGAGAATCTGTTCAGCGTGAGCTGACCTGATGAGGGGTCAATTCTGATCGCAAAGTTTCTGAGAAAGCTCATTCCCAAGAGGCCATCCACATTTGGCGTCGGCTGTTCGGGTGTGATGGCGGTTTCTACATGTTCGGTCCTGGCCTCGCCGACCGCCACAGAGGAAAGTATCGCTGCCTTGGCTGGCGTTCGACTGCCGTCAGCCACAACCAGATCAATCTGTGGAAGGGATGCGGTATCGAGATTCAGAAGGCGCGCAAATCGTTCGCTGATTGTCATTACTGCGGCGCCGGTATCCAGAAGAAAGCGGCCTGTTGTAGAATCGTTTACAGTGACGGCCACAACAATTCCGTTTTCTGATTTTTCGGAGCGGACAACCACCGACTCGATCTCAAGCGAGTACTCCTCTATAGCCTTGCTCACTGCATCGAGGAATCGAGAGCAATTGGCGTTGTTTCGAGCATCGGGTGATGCCGACGAGATCCTATAAGCAGAGCGGAGCGCATGGAGGGAATCGAGGTAAGCAAAAATGTGGCCGGAGGGCTCTGGAAGCTTCGCGCGAAGTTGCTCAATTTCGTTCATGCAGACGGTATACTTAGCGGAAAGGCTGTTATATTGCCGGACGAGGTTATTGTAGGCTGCTGGTGAGGGTATCCCCGATATGCTTTGGAGATGTTTGCTTACGCCGATCAGCTCCGTCCGTGTGCGTTCCAGCCTGGCGACAAGCTCTTTTTCCTGTTTATTTTTCACGGCACGGGCGATCGTTGCTTTTCTAAGGGCTTCTCTGGCCTGCTTGACGGAGGTCAGCAGCCTGGCGATCTGTTCCATGCCGCCTGGAACATATTCGTTGTGGGCAAAATATTTTTGCTTCCAGTCGCTTTCAATTTTCTCGTTCTCGTCTGCCGGAGCGATTTCAACCTTTGCTATTGAGCGACGTGGAATCGTGACCGTTCCAACTCCAAGGGTCATCTCTATTCGATCGGGCACATCGGCGAGGACTATGCCTTGGAGAGTTCGCCCGTTGGTGAGCAAGACCGTATCGGCGACAGCCGTTGCGAGGGAGACCGCAGTGGCGCATAGTACGCTTATCTGTTGCCAGTGAGCTCTTGTCATCCCAACTATAAGCAACATATGGCGGCATGTAGTCAATCGGAATTTTTTGCACCTATACCACTTCCCTGGCGAGTCCGTAATGAGCCAACGCATGATTAGGACACCGGCTCAATTTGTTTTGCCATGACGGCGTTGGGAAAATAGGATTCTCTTATGACTCGGGTCGCGTTTTTCGACAACAAAGATTGCACTCTGCCGCTACTGGCAGCCACTCTGGCTGAGCAGACGAGACCCAAGGGCGTAGAGGTTATAAGCGTTTGTCAGGAGGCTTGCGATGTCCATCCCCTGGCGCGACAGGTATTGGCTGAGGAGGCGCTGAACTGCGCAGATACTCTATGTCATTCGATTGCAGCTTTGTACGAGACGCCGGTTCATGTGGTGATCGCTGTAACGCAGGAGGCCTGGGAGGCATGTCCTGTCCTTACAGGCAGACCAGCGCTGATCAACTGGGGTCTAGAACGCCCATGCTCCGGCGCGATGGACGAGGAGTCGCTCCTGCAATGTTTTCGGCGCACGAGGGATGAGATGGCCAGACTGGTGAAGGACTTTTTCCATCGCGGATATCTGGGGGCCGTTGCCGATGTTGAGTGCGCGGCCGATCTGGTGCTTGAGAGCGTGTCGGAGGGGATCATTGCGCACGATCTCAGCAGGAGGATCATATATTTCAACAAAGCGGCTGAGCAGATCACCGGTTACAGGCGGGAGGAAGTTTTGGGACGTGACTGCCACGATGTTTTTCCGGGCAAATTCTGTGGCGGCAAGTGCAAGTTCTGCGGGGTTCCTGTTCCATTGCTTGAAACAGTCAAAGAGGAGTTGACTATCGCGACTCGAGATGGTGAACGGCGCCTGATTGAGATGACGATCACGCCGATGAGCGATGCGCGGGGGCGTCCTGCCGGGGTGCTGGTTGCATTCCGCGATGTGACCCGGCAGCATGAGCTTGAGCGGCGTGTCGAAGCGGTATCGCACTTTGCCGGCATTGTGGGGCGCGACAAGCGAATGCTTGAGATTTACGACCTCATTCGCGATCTTGCCGACAGCAACGTTCCTGTTCTGATTACCGGCGAGAGCGGGACGGGCAAAGAGCTTGTTGCGGCTGCCATCCACAATGAGGGGCCGCGTGCAGACAAGGAGTTTGTCCCTGTCAACTGCGGCGCGCTGCCTGAAACTCTTCTTGAAAGCGAATTATTTGGGCATGTTAGAGGAGCGTTTACTGGCGCAGTGCGGGACAAGAAGGGGCGTTTTGAACTGGCGGATGGTGGTACGATCTTTCTCGACGAGATAGGCGACATATCACCGGCGATGCAGGTCCGGCTGATGCGTGTGCTTCAGGAAGGGACGTTCGAGAGGGTGGGCAGCGAGCAAACTGTCAAGGTGAACGTTCGAGTGATCAGCGCCACAAACAAGGACCTCCAGAAAGAAATAGCCGCTGGCAGGTTCAGGGAGGATCTTTATTACAGGCTTGCAGTGGTTCCAATTCATTTGCCTCCGCTTCGAGACAGGAAGAGCGATATTCCTCTGCT
>CALETX010000150.1 GCA_937920455.1 uncultured bacterium | reverse complement strand
AATTATTGAAGACAGAACCTCCATGTCCTCTACCTTGTCGGCATTCTCGGCAATAGCTTCCATCATGGCGCGCGCGCTATCCCCGTCCACCACGTTGACACGCGCTTCCTTCAGCTTTGCAGTAAATTCAGAGCTCTCCAGATCGAATGCCTCCACTACGAGATCCGCCGGCGTGATTTTAGACGGATCGCCCTTTTTCTTCAGAACGGCAGAGTCAATCGTTGATTCATATCCTTCGCCCAGCCATCGGATGCAAGCTGCCAGTATACGCGGCCACGTGGCCGATTTCCAATAAGGCCTTGCCTGCGGCCCATAATCGCCGTGTGGGTTGATCATGAACACAAGCACTCTGCCCTTGCCATATCTGCCTGCCACAAGGGCCGGCTTCCCACCGGCCGTCATCCATACCTCCGCCCCCTCTTTCAATGGAGAAATATCCACGGTGAATGCCTGAGGGGGAGAAGTCAATGCTATACCAGGTAAGCGTTCTGGCTTTTCTATCTTGAGCGAAAGGCCGTTATTGTCCTGAACAATTTGCTTAAAACCGCCTATGGTGACAGGCATTATCTCCTCAAGATACGTATTGTGATCAGCCCCAAGCGATAGATTGACATAGCCTCCAAAAATCAGGACTCCCCCTCCAGCACGCACAAAATCTGCAATCATCACCCTCCGCGTCGCTCCCAGATACGAGGCGTGCAGATTGTCGAGCACCAAGACATCGTACTGAAGCAATGATTCATACGTGTCAGGGAAATCATCCATGCAGCCGTTCGGACCAAGTTTGAATCCAACCAGGTCAACCCACGATGGAGTGAAGCGTCCGGCATTGAGCATCGCAGATACAGCCTCAATGGGATTCAGCCAGCTGAATGGTCCACGGGCATGATGAATGTCAAGTCGTCCATCTCTTGCAAGTTCGCAAACTTGAGGCTTCTGAACTTGTTTCTCTGCATCAAGATCGGCGTTCTCATGACGGGCGTAGTCCTTGTATGGCGGAAGTCGTGGTTCGCCGCCTCTCTCCCCAGGGCCAATACCCGCTTTTTCCTTTTTCTCAGCAATCTCCTTTTCGTGAGCCGCTGCGCGTTCGACAAGAACAGCCTCCGCATCCTCCACAGGAGTGGTAAGCGCAAACAGAGGCTCATCCCCGCCAACAGTTTCAAATACTGCTATTGCCCAAGTCCTCATTCTGGGAATTGTAATCATCGCCCGCCCATCTCGCACACTAGGTGTCAATACGACGTGCCCTTCCACCATATCCGGTGAAAGATAGAATGTCCTCTCAATTACGGCACCTCGGGGGATTTTCACCGACACAGTGACATTGCTCAGAGTGGCAGGCGTCGTTTGGACTCTCGCAGCAAAATTGCTGTAGAGGGGCGGATTCACAAGGTTCACCAGCAGTTGCTGGCGACGCTCCGGCAGCTTCCTCAACCAAACGCTTTCGTTCCACCACGGAGCATCGGACGCTGCGCCCAGACATTTGACATCAATCACCGACTCCGGTCGAGCAATGCGTCGAGTGTCGTCCCAAATGAAAGCTGAATACCGCGTCAGAAACTTAGGCAGGGGCCCATAAGGAAAATCTCCTGGCGACGTGATGTAAGTGTAACGCTGGCCAGCAGCCAGCCCGAAGAGCACGTTCAAAGTCCGATCCTGCGGCGAGGCCATATCGAAGGTGATAAACAGCGGCAGCCCCCCTATCCTCTTCTCATAATCCGCCTCCCTGCATATGGCCTCATAAAAGGGACGCACATAACCGGGAGAAAAGTTCGAATGGCTCCAATCCCTGACGCTCTCGTCCATGAGCAAGCCATGGTCCGCCGCCACGACAAAGAAATCGTTTGTATCAGGCGGCAAGAAAATTCCGCTGCCGGGGTTTGCAAAAGCGATATTATAGCCATGAACAAAATCAGGATATTTGGCTTTGAGAATATCCAGGAACGGCTTTTGTCTGCCCACGAAGTGGCCGTCCCATCTCACCCCATCCCAGCCGAACATTTCAATGGAATCCATGATAGCCTGAGCGCCGAAGATGACAGTCGCGTCATTGCTCCAATCGCACCACAAGCTGGCCCAGTGCTGCCATCCACCTGCGCTTGACGCACCAAGATTATAGTCATTGGCAAGCATCCGTTCAAGGTAAAACACGCTCATGGCCTCAGATGGCAGACCTTCCGGACGCACGCCGAAGAATTCAGGATGACGCTGAAACGTCATAAAACCGGCAATACCTCCTGCGCAGGCCTTGCCGTAAGTGATGCCCTTGACTCCGACCTTGTGCGCCTCGTTCAGCAGATTCTTGAAACCGCTGATAGAACCCGGATATTGAGTCTGCCCCGAAAAGAAAATCTCCGTGTCTGGAGTGAGATCCGAATAATCGCATGGCGCCCATGCGAACCTCTCGAAGTAATTTGCGTAACGCCTCTTGTTTTCCTGCATCAGCGCGGTCGCTTTCTCGGCTGTGAACTGCCTCATATCCTGCGGACCGCCGTTTGCAGTGATCCCAATTCGATAGACGTTCCGACTGACGCCAAAAAAACAGCTTCTCGAGTGAACTTCCTTGCCAGCATGTTTCAGCCTCACCCTGAGCTCATGGCCGAATTCAGTATCATCAAGCTTGTACTGAAAACCGATTGAGACAGGCTTGTCGGTCAAGCTTACCTTTTTCGAGAAGACCTTTCTGACGCGATCAATCTCTGTAGTTTCTTCAGCTTCGCACTCAAACTCACCGGTTGTCTCAACCGGACGCAGAACCGCAGTGGCATTCACTATCTCTCCAGGCTTGTAATGAATTTTGTCCACCTCAACACTCATGACCATGGCCGAGCTCATTCGCCTCTGCAGTATCTCGATCCGGTCGCACAGAAGCGCATGGTCAAAACGCGAAATGTCGTTTACATTCCTTTCCCCTTCCAGCAATCCCATGGCATCATCTTCGCTTATAGTCTCCTTCTCGCCAAGCGCGTCGGCTTC
>CALETX010000149.1 GCA_937920455.1 uncultured bacterium | reverse complement strand
TTGGTTGATGGCGCGCGCCCGGTTCTTGTCGGGCTCGACCTTGGATCGGTAGTTCAGGTCCGCTGCGACAAAAGTGCCGTGGCGGTTTGCCGCTTGAACGGCTTCAAGGGCCACCTCGGAGGATGTTGGTGAAATGAGCGTATAGATTCCGCCGGTGCTGAACACCCGGACTCCGGCCTTACCGAAAAGATCTTCCCAGTCAATGTCACCCTGACGGATCTCCCGGGCGGCAGTGTGGGCTCTGTAGTAGCAGGTATGCGAAGGTATGACGCCCTTGCCGTTATATGTGAAATTTATGCCGTTCATGAGCGTGCCCTTGGCGTCGGTCGAGAAACGGCTTCCGTCGTTCTTGGTGTTGAACCAGATGATCCTGCCTGTATCAACGCCCGCTGCGCGAAGCTGGTTACGAATGTTCTTGCCAATTTCGTCGTCAACAAGCGCTGTTATTACGGCCGTTCGCAGGCCGAAAGTATATGAGAGGCCGCAGGCAACATTTGTCTCACCGCCGCCTTGGAACACGCGCATTTGTCTTGCGCAGGCTGTAGGAGTATCGTAAGGGTCAAGACGCAACATCACCTCGCCAAGCGACACTCCATCATATCGGCATGCTGATGCGGGTTTTATTTCCTTGTATCTTATGATTTTTTCGCTCACTTCACACCTCCGTTAGGGATCATTTGAGTGCTGCTTTTAGAGCAGATTGGCTCCAATTGTCCAATAATTTCGGAGATCAGAGGCGCTCTTTCGTGAGCTGTGGTTCATTACCGCGCAGGTGACTGTTGCGTCTTTGCTTTTCGCGCAATGGAGAAGAAGTTCTTGAGCACCCGTATGCCGTCTGGAAACTCCGGCGGCGAGTTTTCGGGGTGGAATTGCACGCCGTAAATGGGCTTGGTCTTGTGTCGGAACGCCTGAACCTCGCAATCTCTTGATGTCGCAAGTCTGACAAGATCCGGCGCCAACTTCTTGACCTCCCAGTAATGATTCTCCTGAACACGGATCTGCCGTCCGCATCCGGCGAAAAGAGGATCTTTGCAAACTATGCGCACCGGGTACACGCCCCATTCTATGAACCATTCTGGACGATAGTTCGACAGAACCGGCTCGTCAGGTTTCAGGCGGCGCATTGGCCCCAGTGTGCTGCCGAAGAAGTATGCCAGTATCTGGTGCCCTCCACAGAAACCTATCTGGGGCAGGTCGCATTCAAGCACAAGGCGGCGGTAATCGGCGTTGTCCAGTACGTCGTATTTAGCGAAATCTGTTCCGCATCCGCTGTGACAGATGGCCGTGAGAGGCAGTTTGCGGACGGTTTCAAGAGGCACTTGCTTATAGTGGAGAACAAGACACGGTTCTTGGGAGATATCCTCGAGCCGATTGCGAGCTTCTGCCCAGTTGAACTTACTGCGATAAGCGTTCCACTCTTCCGTGATGAGGTAAAGAATCATGGCCCAGGCTGTTGTCCTTTTCCAGCATGGTGAAGTTCGCAATGGGCGTTGTCAACTGAAGACAAGTGAGGCATGAGGAGACAAGCCAAGGCACGAAGAGTATGTCTGGAAAAGTGTTCTGCCTTACTGCGTCACCGCATACATGACGATGTTCTGGCCTAGCTGGATGGAGCCAGGGCCGTCGTAACCGAATGCGTAGGGACTGGGAGTCATTTCCCATCCGCCCGCGAGGCCAAAGCGGCTGTAAACCACGCCGTAATGGCCGTCAATCTCTATGCCTTCAAGCTCGGGCTTGATTGCCGGCGAGCCGATTTGGGCGGACAGGGCGGCCGTAACCCCGAGTTGTGTGATCCGGTTGGGAATATTGAATATGGGATTGTTTTCAGGAATTCGCTTCAGCGGATATTCCGGGAAAATGGCCTGTATCTGGTTGCGGAACGCCAGATCGAAGCCTTTCCGTCCACAGCACGCCTCCGCAAGAAGGAATCCGCCGTTCAGGACATATTGCCGCAGACGCGCAGCCTCTTCCTTTTTGAGCCGAAAGTCCTCATGGCCTGTGATATAGAGAAGGGGGGTGTTAAAAATTTTCTCGTCGGCCAGTCGCAGTTCTGTCAGACCGTACTTCACAGGTATATCAGTTTTCTGATTGAACGTCTGCAGAAGCACAGAAAGTCCGGCGTGCCTTGTCTTCCATTCGCCGTCATAAATAACCTGGCCGAGATAAAGCTTGTCGCCTGTTTTGGTGTCTGCGTCAATGAACTTCATCTTGCCAGCCTCGCTTTTTGCCCATGCGCGCATGGCAACGGCGTAGGAGAAGAGGTTAATGCCGAGTTTCTTGGCGTCTTCGGAGTGGTATGCCTGGTAGGAGTCATTTTCGGTGTCTTCCCAGCCCACTGCCATGCACCAGCGAGAAATGACCGCCACCGTGCGGCAGTTGATGGTGATCCCATCGAACCAGGGCTCATTACCCTGATACGAAAAGTATCCCTTGCCCACGCCTGAGCGATAGCGAACCCTGTCCACGTCATAGTAAGAATGAAAAATGGGATGATCCGAGCTCAAACGCTGGAGATGGACTTCAGGGAAGATGGTCTCGAGTTCCTGTTTGGCTGAATCATAGAACGGCTTTGAGCCAAGGCCGGTATTAAAGATCATCATTCCGCCGTCTAGCATGAACTTGCGCAACTTGGCGCGCTCTTCCGGAGTAAACGAAAAGCGATAATGTCCCGATCGGTAGAGGATAGGGTTTTGCTCCGGGTCTGGGCTGATCTCAGCCAAGCTCTTGATTTCCATTACGTAGTTTGCGTTGATCATGTCCTTCATGGATTTGAGCAGGTTGTTCACGTCGTTTGGGGTTGCCGCCCAGTCTTCAAGGCGGTCGGTCTTGATTTTGGTGAACATCACCGGCGGTCGCGGCGGCTTCTTGGCCTCTGTGCGGGACATGGCGCTTACGGGGCAGCAGCAGCACGCTGCGAGAGTTTCGGCCGATGATATAGATCGTGGGGGGGGCGGCGGCAGCTTGTTTTCCTCCGGCGGAGGGACGAAGCCTGGCTCATCGGATCCGTCTCCGGATGCCAGGGTGGTGTCTGTGCACAGGGTCGCAAGCAAGGCGGGACTGATGGCTGCATATTTCAGACTTTTCTTGAGCATGTCTGTATCCTCCTCCGCGATAATGCCTTTAGAGAATCACATCTGCAGTCTACTCACTTATATGTCTAAGCATGTTCGCAGGGTTACATGCGGTTCAGATGTTTTTAGTGGGCAAGCACCATACATGGTATCCCCTTTTTGGTATTTGTGAAGGGGGGTTGGTATAGGGTTCAGGGAGGGAGGTTTCCAGGAAGACAGGTGGCAACAGGCCGATAGTTGGGTGGATTGCGGGGTTGCGTTTACGGATGATTTCCATTGGAGTTTGATGTCCTTTGCTGGAGTTGGTTCTGGCATAGTTGAAGAAGGCCTGACAGGTAGTTACCT
>CALETX010000148.1 GCA_937920455.1 uncultured bacterium | reverse complement strand
TATGACAGTTTGCCAGCCTGAAAAAATGAGGATGCCGTTGTTGGTTAAAGACAGCAAAGTGGCGGTGGCTGTGTCAACGGTGACGCTATGTCCAGAGGATATGACAACGCTGTCGCCTGGTGAAGGCGGCGCGCCGCCATTCCATGTGGCGCCATTGGTCCATATGCCGCTTGAAAAGCTGGTGACAGTGGCTGCTGAAAGAGGGACGGGGAGTGAGGTGAGAAAAAAGACGAGCAGCGAAATCCATCCCTCCGTGATACGTTGGGGTGAAGCTTTCATGTGCCTCTCCTCTTTATCTTTATAATCTACCCTGATTCCATATCGCCAGTCAATGATATTTTATCAGTGGTTGATTTGCGAAAAAGTCTTTCGCCCCGTGATGGGCATTATTGCAGAATTATCACCGTCCCGGCGTATGTAACGAAAATCTCATGAGCGCCCATGTCAAGGCCGCGGTTCTGGGCTCCAGGATAGCGGGCAAGATCAGCAGCATCGGCTGTCCAATGGAGTATGTGATCCGGCTGTCCACGCGAAACGGGAGGTCGCCTCGGCTTTTTGTGGCGTGGCCGACAACCAAATGAGCCTCGCCAATGTGCCGAGCAAGCCGTTACGTGGTCTCGTGTCCGTATTGCTCTCCATGATTGCTAAGACTGCCTTTTGATAAGATGAGCGAGTTCCTGGAGGCTGGAGACTATCCGTGTGGCGGCCACCGGCACCGTTTTCGGAGTGACAATATGGGTCTGGGTCAGGTTGAGAATCCCGCGTATCCTGCCGGCTACCAGCAGATCTGCGACCTGCTGCGCAGCCTGCGACGGGACGGCAATGAGACCGATATCTATTTTCTTTTCGTATATGAAGCGTGGGAGTGTCAGCACATCCATAACGCGCAAGCTTCCAATTCTGCGACCGATTTTTGCCGGATCGCTGTCGAAAACTCCTTTTATATGAAAACCCTTTCTTGGGAATTCCTCATGCAAAGCGAGAGCATGTCCCAGATTGCCGGCTCCCACCACTACCATGGACCAGGTGGTGTCGGCTCCCAGAGTTTTGGCAAGGGTGGCTGCAAGGCCCTCAACATTGTAGCCCTTGCGCGAAATGCCGCGGAAATCAATGTGGGAAAGGTCTTGCCGGACAGTGGAGCTTGTCAGCCCCAGCCATTCCGCTATATCTGAAGATGAGACCCATTGCGCTCGTCGCGATCGAAGTTCCTGTAAAATGGCATAGTATCGCGTAAGTCTGACGACCACTCCTCTGGGGATGTGGGTTTTGGCCTTTTTGCTCATAAGGTTGAACATAAATAACTTCATCCCTGGCAACAAGCATTAATCTTAATCTCCAAGTGTCTTTTGGTCCTGGCGACGGCAGGCGCAGGCCATGGGTGTCCTTCTATTACAGGGGGCGCGACGGCGATTTTCGGGTTATGTGCGGATGGAAAAATGGGAATTCTGAACATCTGGTGTTCTTTTGCGCTATCGTGGAATTATGGCTTCATTTACGATCATAATGTTGACGTAATCCGGACACATGAGGTGACACAGGCTGTGTTACAGGATGAATCCTTCAAATCGCTTATCGTCACAGAATGGCGGGTGGCGGCCGCCGCTGTATCGCAGTACGACTCATTGGTTTTCGACTCTATCGAACAATTCAGCTATAGCTGCTCCGTGACTCATTTCGTCTCTGGCGAGGGCTTCGAGTGTCTGCCTCACAATCGGATCTTGTATGTCTGGGGCAATGCTGTTGTAAGCGGCATGCATCTTCATTTCCATTTCAAAAATCTGGCGAGCCATCCTGCTCCAATCTTTTTTACCAATCATCGCGTTCCGTCCTCTCGATCAGTTCGATCATATCAAGCACAAGAGACTTGTGCCTTTGATTTTCCTTGACTAGAAAATCCAACACGGAATGGATTCTATCCGCCAGATGCTTATCAATTTCTATCCGACCGGCGAGAGCGCTCAAATGTTCCATATATATTGCCGTGGCGTTTTCCTCGGTCCTGAGCGCTTGGCGCAACTTTTCAAGAAGTTTTTCTCTTTTCATGGTTTGTTTTCAACGATCGGCTCGTTGCCGTCTGATTTTGCCGGTGCAACCACACCATTCATTGACAAGATCGCCAAAGATCACGGCGCTTTCGCGACTCAGTCGCCAGTCGTTCTCCTTGCTCGCGTGAAACCACACAAGACCGGCAATCTGCCAGTCGGCACATGCTTTCATGGCTTCAGCCAACCACATACGCTGATGTTCAGGATCGCCGACGGTGGCTGTTTCGAACACAAAGAGCGGTTTCTCGCTGTTTATCCGGCGCAGTTCGTCACGTGTCTGGCCGAATATTTGCCTGAAAGAGCGCCTCTGACTCTCCCAACCGTGCTTTTGCGTGGAGCGGGAGTTCCCCCAATCATAGCCATCCATACCCAGATAATCTACCACATCATCTCCAGGATAGTAAGCTGCTATTCGATTCCAGTCTGCATTCGGAACAGACTCGGCATTGGGGCAGAAAGCCCACAGAACATTAGTTGCTCCTGCCTCACGGAAGCGTCCAACCACATATCGGAACATTTGCCGGTATAGGAGCGGGCTATCAGGCCCGTATTCAGACGCTTCTCCCCCCCAGTGGTAGCGAGCGAGGTTCATTTCGTGGGCGAAACGAATAATAAAAGGCCTGCCCCATCGCGCTGCGTATGCGGCAAAATCGGCGAGGAAAAGATCGTGTCGGCCCGAAAGCAGGACTTCCGCAGGAATTGCTGTTTCGACACCATCTTTGACGAACATGGGCTCCCACGTCAGACAAGGCATTGCGCCTGAATCGGATATCGCAGCGAGGGTCGAAAGTGGGAAACAGCCAGTAGTGGAGCCATCGTCGGGCCAGGCAAGAAAGAACGCCACAATTTGAGGATTCACGCCTAAATCTCGCCGGACCGATTCCAGGCGCTCCGGCTCGATGGGGAATCCTTCCAGAGCGACGCCCCATCTAAAGCAGTCTGGTGCCGGGCAAGGGCGGCTCTGGCAGCCGGTCATTATAATAAAAGCGGCCGCTGAAGCGAACGGTATAGCGGCTTTCATGGCTGATCCGATTCCTGCCCGGGATTATTATTAATAGGGATAATTGCGGACAGAATTCCGAGGTGATAGGCGCACCACCATATGTTTGCCATAACTCCCCAGTAGGGCGCCTGCTCGTAGATCAAGCGGTGGATGCCCCATGTTATGGCTGCCATATTGACGCCGGCCAGGATGATTTGCGGGAGCAAAGCTCGCAACGGCAATGATCGGCTGAGGGCACCTTTCGGGGTGACGGCAAATGGGCGCTTGATGTTCAGCAAAGCAAACGCGGAAGCCTTCATGTATGTGGGGAAAGCTGCGGCTATTAGCAACTGGCCAAGAATAATGTCAGTTGGCCGATAGTTTCTCCGCCGGAGGGTCCACAGGAATATCAGAAAGGTGAGGGCAATATATGGGGTTGCGAACAGCATAAAGAACCAAGGGCGGGCAAAGTAGCTCGGCACATCAAACAGCAGATATATTACGGGACAGAGGACCAGAATCAGGAATGCCCAGCCTACTAGATAGTACGTACTGGACACGATGTATTCAATCCACGTGGAGACGTTCAAGGCGCGGGGATTTCTCAAAAGCATAGGAACTATTCTTCTGAGCATTCCTACAGTCCCCAACGCCCATCGAAACTGCTGTTTGAGATAGGCATTAAGATCTTCCGGCCCCATGCCGAAAGTCTGCGTCAGGCTTGAGTATGCTGAACGCCATCCTTTTGCATGAAACTTGAACGATGTCGCAAAATCTTCGGTCACGGATTCCTGCTCGAAGCCTTCCACATCTTCGAGCGCCTGACGTCTGAACAGGACATTGGTGCCGCAGCACATCATGGCGTCCTGCAACCCTTTCCCTTCGCAGATATACTCGTAGAAAACAACCTGCTGCATGCCAGCCGCACGCGCCACGCGGTTTTTGCGGAAATTAATGTAGTATTGAGGCGTTTGAATGAACGCCAAATCGGGTTCAGATTCCATTCTGGCGACTAACGGTTCAAGGAAGCCTGGGAACGGTGTCTGGTCGGCGTCGAAAATGGCGAGGTACTTGAAGTCTGGCAGCCTGCTCTGCCCACCTGGGTCGGTATATTGGAAATCTGGCCGCAGGCGTCCATCTGCGATGTCCAGAAAATCGTTCAGTATTCCAGCCTTGGCGTGATGCCACTTGCGCCTAAAAAGGGCAACGCCGAGCTTCTGGGCCATTTCATCCACCTTGCGCCTGTATTCCTGCATAGCACGCTCTTTTTCAGGGCCGCCCTGTTCGTAGCGAGTGTCATTGAGAAGGCAAACGTGTTTGTTAGAATATGAAAGGTTGATTAAGGCGATGAGAGTTTTTTCAATGACATCCAAGGGTTCATTGTACGAAGGCACGACCACGGCCACTGCTGGAAGAATAGCGGGCAAAGCCGGCGTCAAGTCCGGCTCGGCTTCGTGCCTCCAGACTCTGACAAGCTGCATGGCATAAGCGGCACCGTGTAACAGGATAAACAGTTCGGCGCAGAGGAGCAGAACTCCGAGGAGAGTTTCGTACCAACGGCCAGTCCATGAGGCGAATAGGATCGTCCGGCTCAGCAGGTATATGATACCCAACAACAGACTCGCTAAAACGCCTGCAAAGACTGTGCAGGCTGTCTTGCTATGCGTTTTAGTCGGCATACGCGTCTTCGTCTACAATCGGCACCCTATGCTGAACCATGCTCCCATCGCTTCCCAAAACCGGGAGTAATGAGCATATCCACGCAAACTCCACGTCAAGCGTCGAGTCAAACGCTGCTCCCACTCAGTTTCCAGCGCGCAACCGGCATTGGATTCAGAATCAGTTCCGGCTGACAACTTGATGTCATAGAAATGACGGCGATTGCCACAGTACTGATGAGGGCCAGACAAGTCGTGAAACCACTCCAGGATTATGCTTCCCGCCACATAGTCGTCCGGTGTCCAGTAGGGATGGACAATGTCTTCCAGGTCTCCATCCGGCGACCTGATGAACTTTGTGTCCTGCTTCGTCTCCCTGCGCTCAGCCGCAAGCGAAACCTTGAGGATCCTAGGATGATCTGTAATTTCATAGCCGGTGACCAAGGTGAGTGCATAGCCTTTATTATCGTCGCTGTACTCAATCTGGCGAATTCGCAAGTCCGCATCCCAACTTCGTGTGATATGGGATTGAATACTCCCCCAGACGGATTCCGAATATAAGCCCTGCTCGAATCCGAATCGGTTGTACAGTTCCTCAGCCCGTTCCGCGCCAATCCCGATTCGTGCCGCATCGCTGGCATTGAGCCAAATCTGGGCTTGACCGGAGATCATATTGTCATAGAGGGCGCTATCCGGGTATTTTTCCGATATACTTGCCTTGAATTGCACAAAACGATTGAGCGCAGTGCCTATTCCGAGAGAAATCCGCCATGATTTGATATCTTCGATAATATCGGCAGGCGACTCAACGACGCGTCCGGCTTCTGCTGTGAGTTTTGTACGGCAGATGACTGATGCTTCGGCGGAGGCCGCGGCACTCCAGCGCTTTACATCCACGAGCCCATCTCTTCCGTTTTCGTCCCAATAAGACATTTTGGAATAGACGGCGGGATGCTCGTCCCATGTGACAAGCTCGACTGCTTCCAGGGCTATGCTGTGAGTCGGATCCAGCCGAAGCAATCGCTCATAATCCTGCTTAGCCAGATTGCACAGCGACAGAATGCAGTTAAGTTGAGCGCGGTCGAACAATGCCTCCTGATTGCCGGGCGTCAACTCTATGAGGCGGGTGACAGACTCATGTGCCAGAGCATAACGATGAGACCACTGGAGTTTTTTGTAATCGCGTTCAAGCGCGACCGCGCGTTGGATCTCGCACCGTCCTCGAAATTCATCGGTGAGCTCGGCAATGCGGTCCGGCAGACGGCATTGTTCTGCTTCTGCCAGCCATCTGACGCACCCGTCAACGGGAGATTGAGAGTTGGTCGTACGCGACAAAGCCTCCAATGCTTCTGTCATACATTTGGGGATTTGATTTGTATGGGGCAAAAGCGTTTCGTAGAGCTGCCTGTCAACAGGTGGCTCAAGAATTTCTTCATATCTTCTCATTGCATCTTGGAAGCGTTTGGCCCAAAGTGCTGCTCTGGCAGCCTCTCTGCGGGCCGTAGCATCGGCTGGCGACCTGCGAATCAACTCGTCGAAGAGTTCCAGAGATTCATTATATCTCTGGGCCCAAGCCAGCACGCGCGCCAGAGAACGCAGGATCCTGTCGCTTTCGGGGAAAAGTGACGCAAGCCTGCGATATGCCTCAATGGCCTCGCCGTGTCTGCCCATAACAGCAAGAACGAATGCGCGGCCTTCGGCAGCCGGGAAATAATCCGGATCTTCTTTCAGTGCAGCATCATAGAAGGATAGAGCTTGAGTCCTAAGGGCTTCTGACAGGCAGATTCCAGCCCAGGCGTTAAGGCGGGCCGGATCATGTTCTCGAGCAAGAACAGAGCCAAAGAAATCGTCGCTATTTGCAGTGCTTGCCCTGCCAAGATAAAAGCTGGCCTCGATATTCAGTGGCTCAATTTTCAGCGCCCGCTCAAAGCATTCTCGCGCTTCGTAGCGTTCTCCTGTTTCACTCAATACCCGTCCTAATTCTATTAAATCTCGCGCGGACGGAGAGCCACTTGCCGACAAACTGTTGAGAATCTCTTTGGCATGATCCAAGCGGCCCGTCAACCTCATGCACTCTGCCCGCAAAGCGGTGGCTGCTTTCTGATATTGAGCATAGCGCTCAACGGCGGTGGCAATCTGCGCTGCATCATCAAACTTCCTGCGCATGATAAGGACGCGCGCCTTTTCAAAGGCCGCATCAGGGCTGTGAGGTTGACCGCGCCACAGTCTGTCATATAGCGCCTGAGCTTCTTCCAGGCGATCGGCGCCAGCCATGGCGGAAGCCAACATCATCAAGGCATCCAAGTTGTTTGGCCGCCTCGCTGTTTCCTCGCGAAGCAGGCGTTCGGCGCCATAGTTGTCTCCCCACAGAAGCATGAGGGCTGCAATTTCAACCGGTGATTTGATCTGCGATCGTTGGGGAGAGGCGGCCTCCCAGCGCACAAGAAGATCGCGGGCCTGCTTATAGCGGCCGAGCGATGCGTAGATGTCAATCAGGGCGCCGAGAGTTTCCGGCTCAGATGAGGACGCGCTCATTTCTTCAATAGAGCGCAACAACTCAAGCGCTTCCGCGCGTCCCTCGGGCTTTTGCAGGAGGGACTGCGCCAACAGAGCCCTGGCCCGATTGTCGGAAATGCGGTTGTGCGCCCTCTCAACGAGGTGCCCGTTATCCTGCGAAATGACACTGGCCGCAGCGGCAAGGATAAGCATCAGACATGGAGGAGCTTTGGCAGGGCTCATGGAAGGGTTTTCCGCAGTTCAGCCGCTGCCTCTTCATGCTTGCCTGCCCATATGAGAGTGGTGGCATATTTTCGCCGGATCTGGATATCGTCGGGCAGAGCGTTCAGAATACGTCTGTATTCCGAAAGAGACTCTTCATACTTCTTATCCCAGCTTAGCATTTCAGCCAGCTTGAGTCGCGTCTTGTGGTCATCCGGCTGTTCTTCCAGCGTTTTGCGGTATAGACGCGCCGCATCCTCGTATTTTTTCTGAGCAACGAGCAGATCGGCCGCTATATTTCGCTGTTCTCTCTCAAGGTGTGCAATATCTATTTCTGAAAACACTTTTTCCGATTCTTCAACGGATCCTCCCCAAAATAAAGCTTGAGCAAACTCCAATTTGGCAAGCGTCAAATCCGGCTTTTCCTTAAGAAGTCGCCTGTAATCCGCGGCTGCCTCGTCGTAACGCTTCAGATTGACAAGACATCTGGCTAGCTCCCAT
>CALETX010000147.1 GCA_937920455.1 uncultured bacterium | reverse complement strand
AAGGAACCGCGCTCCGCGCTCATGCTTGCCGAGGCTATTGACAAGGCAGCATCCGACGTATCGGTTGACCTGATTGGGGGTTTTTCCGCGATTGTGCACAAGGGCATGACGCCCGGAGCAAGAGTTTTGATCGAATCACTGCCCGATGTGCTTTCGGCAACCCGGAGAGTTTGCGCCTCGGTCAACATCGCCACGACCCATGCCGGCATCAATGTTGACGCTGTCAAGCTTGTTGCAAGGCAGATCGTCAAGACTGCCATCGCCACGCGCGATTCTAAAGGATTCGGCGCAGCCAAGATGACAGTGTTTGCTAACATGCCAGAGGACAATCCCTTCATGGCCGGCGCTGTGCTGGGTCCCGGAGAGCCGGAATGTGTAATCAATGTGGGTGTGAGCGGACCGGGAGTGATCAAACGCGCCGTGGAACGTCTCCTGGCTATCAAGCCGGCAAGCACGCTGGACGAAATCGCCGACGAAATAAAACACACGGCATTTCGGGTGACACGGACAGGCGAGCTAATAGGACGCGAAGTCGCCAACCGGCTGGGCGTGCCCTTTGGAGTGGTGGACCTCTCACTGGCCCCGACCCCGCGCGTGGGCGATAGTGTTGGCGAAATATACCAGGCCATGGGCATCAAGAAACTCGGAGCGCCTGGCACCACCGCAGCAGTCGCGATGCTTAATGACGCGGTCAAAAAAGGCGGATCCTTTGCATCATCGTCGGTCGGCGGTCTGTCCGGAGCGTTCATTCCAATCATGGAGGATCATGCTCTCGCCAAAGCTGTCGCTGATGGAACGCTTACGGTGGAAAAATTGGAGGCCATGACGGCTGTCTGTTCGGTAGGGCTGGACATGATACTGCTGCCAGGCGACACTGCTCCGGAAACCGTTGCTGGGCTGATCATGGACGAAGCAGCGATCGGGATAATAAATCGCAAGACGACAAGCGTGAGGGTAATCCCGGTGCCTGGTGGCAAGCCAGGCGACAGAGTGGACTTCGGCGGTCTCTTCGGAGCCGGCACGGTATGTCAGCCGGTCTGTCCGGACGGTGCTGAGACATTCGTCAACCGGGGCGGCCACATACCGGCCCCGATTCAGGGTCTGACCAACTGATGCAACCTCATGCGCCAACGCCCTGGGCATCTGCGTGTCGCTGTATTTTCTTCGTTTTGTGGCCTTTTCTGGCGCTTCACGCCGCCGCCGGCCCTTCAGACACGGGAGAGACCACGGTCCGTAACTCGGCCAGGTTCTCGCCTCCTGGATCAACATTGGTATTCTATCGCGGCGAACTGTGCCTGCCGGCGTCTGGGGTGTGGCGTGTGTCGCTTCCTGAGGGGCAAACAAAGGTATCAGAACTCCATCTCCTCCCTGCCACCAACGCGGCATCCGCGCGCGCCCTTTGGCAGAGAGCCGTGGAAGCCAAACGCATGGAAATCTCGCGCGGCCGCGATCTCCTGACGGCTCTTTACAGACCGTGCCGGGAATACGCGGCGAAAAACAACAATATCGGCCCTGAAAGGCTTGAGGATCTGGATCCCCCCCTGTACGAGTATGTGTCTGATGCGTTGAGGCTGAGCGCCGGCGTAATGGGGCAATCAGATGAAAAGACAACTATGGTGTTCCTCCTTCCTCGAGCGCAATTTCCGGCGGAAGGAAATCGCGGCGAGATTCTCGCAGTGGAAACCTGCCCGGCTGTCAATGACGGACTTCACTGGATTCTTTACACCGACGGTTCCTGCCGCCGCGAACCAATCAGGCAGGATTTGGCCGACAAATACCGGATCAGAATTCTTCCCGCATCAAACGGGACGTCTTCTGCGCCGGCTGTTGTTCACATCGTGTTGCTATCGGCGCCGCAAACTTTCACAGATCCTTTCACGCTTATCCTGACTGACGCATCGAGCGGCGCTCGACTGACATCTATATGGCAGCCCCAATCCTCACCGGAAAGCGAAACTGATGTGCTTACCGACCTTCGTGCAGCTCGGACAGCAGATTGGGCATCATATGCAGGTCATGGTTTCTCCTTCCTCGTTGACACATGGCTTCGGCTCTACGGAACACATCCGCCCAAAGTAAAAGATGACGATGACTCTCTTGTCGGCCTCCTGATCCCCCCAGACATGTTTGGAGGAGTCCTTGCGCTTCGGGCACAAAATGCGAGGGAAGCCGGACGAACTTCCGCGTTCGGCACCGATGGACATGCCTCAGTGCCTCTGCCGGCACTTGCCGCTATGGCGAATGTACAGCCGCGAAGGTCAGATCCAGGAATATCACATGAATCGCGCGACACGCCTTTTCTGTCGAGATTCTGTCCGACAGACCGTCTGTTCGTTTATGCGGCCAATCCGACAACACTTGTGGATCTTCTAACGAAGAGGAATTCTTTCCAAGCCGCTCTAGCAGTCGAAATGACAGGATCAGCCATGCAGCGCGAAGTTGTCCGCGACCTTGCTTCGCGTCTGGGCATTGACTTCGAGCGATTCGTCGTTCTGCTGTCGTCGGGATCCGTCAAGGAACTTGCGCTGATAATTCCAGAGATTGACATCCTGGATGGCACGGATGTCTCGCTTGTCATGCTATTGAAAAAACAGTCCCATGCGGCTCAATGGAAAGACATCGGCATCGAGGCGCAAGCCGATTCCTCCGATGTGACCATTTCAACCGCTCATGGGCGACAGGCGTTCTGGAGCAAACGGGATGACATTATGATAGGCAGTTCGTCTCGTTCAGAACTTGAAACAATCAACGCCCTCGGCTCAACAGGGCCAAGCAACAGTTTGGCGCACAGCGCTGATTATCGCAAAGCCCTGGAACTCTGTCCCTGTAACAGGTCGTCGTCAGTTCTTCATATATTTGCTTCCTCACATTTCTGGCAGCACGTCGGAGGTCTTGAATATCGGGCTGCACGGATGAGGCGTCTCAGGGCGCTCAACATCATGCACGGTATCCTGGCCGGCGCTTTGCTTGCGAAGCTCGACGGGGTTCCAGCAGTGACAAACTTCTCGTCACTTGCCCGGCAAGGGTATCTGCCTGCGGAAATAAGAACATCCGACGAATATGCCATTGGGCCAGACCTCCGTGTTCAATCCAAAACCTATGGGCCTTTAAACAGTCCCGCAGGGCTGCTCTCGGAACGCACGGAGTCCCTGACGGTGGCGGAAGCTGAGATGCTACGGGCCGAAATGGAGGATCTTCGGCCTTATGGATGGCC
Organism: uncultured bacterium; assembly: GCA_937920455.1. Taxonomy (GTDB): domain Bacteria; phylum Verrucomicrobiota; class Kiritimatiellia; order UBA8416; family CALETX01; genus CALETX01. Next base: position 60 of record CALETX010000147.1, on the reverse strand, counting down.
ACTCGACGGTTGGGTTTCAATATCCCTGGACACACCGGCGCCCGATCGAGTTGAACTGAG
>CALETX010000146.1 GCA_937920455.1 uncultured bacterium | reverse complement strand
ATGTGACTGGGACGACAAAGGGACGCGGTTTCCAGGGGGTTGTCAAGAGACACCGGATGGCTGGGGGACCGGCGGCACACGGCAGCATGAGCCACAGGCGTATAGGGGCAATAGGGCAGAGGGCAATGCCCGGAAATGTGGCCAAGGGTCATCGGATGCCGGGCCATATGGGGCACATGACTGTGACGGTTCAGAATCTGAGGGTTATCGAAATCAGGCCCGAGGCAAACCAGATGCTGGTTGAGGGCGCGGTGCCTGGGCCACGCGGGGGAATTGTTTATATCCGCAAGGCCCTGAAGAAGGGGACGGCAAAGAGCGTATCCGGAGCCAAGGCGTGATGAAACTGACGATATACAATGCAGCCGGCGCAGCTGTCGGCGAAATGGAGATGCCGGAGGAGCTGCTGGAGACGAAACGTGGAGGGCAAGCTGTGCGCGATGCGGTGGTGGCATATCTGGCCAGGCAGCGCGCCGGAACGGCATCCACCCTTGGCAAGGGAGATGTTGCTGGCAGCAACAAAAAGCCTTGGCGGCAAAAGGGCACCGGCCGTGCCAGAGCCGGATACAGGCAGTCCCCAGTTTGGCGCGGCGGTGGCGTTGCGTTTGGCCCTCATCCCAGGCGCTATGATCAGAAGGTGAACCGCAAGGTGGCGCGGTTGGCACTGCGGAGGGCGTTGAGCGACAGGATAGTTGGAGGGCAGGTAAAGGTTGTGGATTCAGTTGTTGTTGAGCGTCCGGAGACGAAACTTTTTGTTGGGGTAATGAAAGCTTTGCAGGTGAAGGCGCCGGCTCTTTTTGTGGTTGAGAAAAAAGATCGGGCTTTGTCCCTTGCCTCGCGCAATGTGGCTCAGGTTGAAGTTGCTGGCGCCAGAGATGTCACCGTTTACCAGCTTTTGAGATATCCGACGGTTGTTGTGACGAAGGCTGCAATGGACATTCTTAAGCAGCGAATCGGGTCTGGAGATACGGAGGCGTGAGTGCGATGACGACATCTGGCTCCGTGATACAACTTATTCAGAGACTGCAGGTGACAGAGAAGGGGGCGCTTCTCTCCGAGAAGCAGAATAAGTATCTTTTCAGGGTTGTTCCTTCGGCCAATAAGATCCAGATAAAGAAGGCGGTTGAGGATTTCTTCCGGGTGAAGGTTGTGAAGGTCAACACGATGAATTACGAGGGGAAGAAGAGGCGCATGCGCTCGTTCAAGTACGGCAGGAGGGCGCATTGGAAAAGGGCGATTGTTACCCTGGCGTCAGGCCACAAGATAGAGACGGCATGAAGTATTGGTCCTGGAGGAGGAGCGATGGGGATCAAGAAATATAATCCAACGACGCCGAGCAGAAGATTCATGACTGTTTCGACGTTTGAAGAGGTGACCAAGAAGGTGCCGGAGCGGTCTCTAGTGGAGCCTCTGAGGAAGAATGCCGGCAGGAATTTCATGGGGCGGATAACAGTTCGGCATATTGGTGGTGGGAGCAAGAGGAAGTATCGCCGGATTGATTTCAAGCGTGACAAGTGGGGGATACCCGCAAAGGTTACTGCAATTGAGTACGATCCAAACAGGTCCGTTTTCCTTGCGCTGCTTCATTACAAGGATGGCGAAAAGAGGTACATACTGGCGCCGCTTGGACTGAAGCCTGGCGATACGGTGATGTCTGGTCCATCTGCCGAGCCTGTGACGGGAAATGCCCTTCCTCTTGGTTCGATACCACCTGGGCTGATGATTCACAACATAGAACTTACACCGGGCAGGGGGGGGCAGCTCGTGAGGTCTGCCGGGATTGGGGCGCAGGTAATGGCTCGTGAAGGGGAATATGCGCATGTGAAGCTGCCTTCCGGTGAGATTCGAAAGATCAATGTAAAATGCGTGGCGACGGTGGGGCAGTTGGGGAATGTGGATCATTTGGCGATAAGCATAGGCAAGGCTGGGAGGAGCCGTTGGCTTGGGATTCGTCCTACGGTGCGGGGTGTGGCGATGAATCCTGTGGATCATCCGATGGGCGGAGGGGAGGGGCGGACATCGGGTGGTGGGCATCCGGTTTCGCCATGGGGCAAGCTTGCAAAGGCGGGCAAGACGCGGAACAGGCGCAAGCCGTCCTGGAAGTTCATTGTTGCGAGGAGGAAGTAAGCGATGGGGCGGTCGTTAAAGAAGGGTCCCTATGTTGATCCAAAGCTTCTCAAAAAGATTGAGCAGATGAACCGGTCTGGCGAGAAGCGTCCGGTCAAGACGTGGTCTCGTAGATCAATGGTTGTGCCGGAGTTTGTGGGGCACACGTTTGCGATTCACAATGGGAAGCAGCACGTGGCTATTTTCATAACGGAGAACATGGTGGGGCATCGTCTTGGCGAGTTTGCGCCGACACGCGTGTTCAGGAAGCACGGTCTGCATACAGACAAGGCGGTGAGCCTGACGTAGAGTGGGGCGTGATGCAATGGAAGTGATGGCGGTTTCAAAATATCAGAGGCTGTCTCCCAGCAAGGCACGTGATCTTGCGCGGCGAGTTCAGGGATTGCCGTTGCGCGATGCGTATGAGGTGACAGAGTTTAGCGAGAGGAAGGCGGCGAGGCTGTTGGACAAGACGCTGAAGTCGGCGGCTGCAAATGCCGCATCTTTGGCCAAGATTCCGGAGGAGAATTTGTGGGTGAAGAAGGCTGTGGTTGAAGAAGGGCCCAGGA
>CALETX010000145.1 GCA_937920455.1 uncultured bacterium | reverse complement strand
GCCTATACGCCTGGAGTTGCGGAGCCTGTCAGAGAGATTCACAGGGAACGATCAACGCTCTTTGCCTACACTTCCAAAGCCAATCTTGTCGCGGTCGTGTCGGACGGCACAGCTATTCTTGGATTAGGAGACCTCGGCGCTGAAGCCAGTCTCCCTGTCATGGAGGGTAAAGCAGTACTCTTCAAAGCATTTGGAGACGTTGATGCCTGGCCAATGCCCCTGAATCGTTGCAGAAAAGGAGGAGGAAACACCGGACCGACAGACCCTGAGCGACTCATAGACACTGTGGCTGCAGTGGCTCCCGCGTATGGCGGAATCAATCTGGAAGACATCGCCTCACCGGCCTGTTTCGAAATAGAGGAACGTTTGGACGCAATGCTCGATATTCCTGTCTTCCATGACGATCAGTGGGGCACGGCCGTCATCACGCTTGCCGGAGTTAAAAATTATTGCCTCATCTCAGGACGCGAAATGTCTTCTCTGCGCGTCGTCATCAACGGCGCTGGTGCGGCAGGCATCAGAATCGCCGAAATGCTCAGAGCAAGCGGCGTTCAGGCGCTGGTTCTTTGCGATTCGAAGGGCGTCGTACATAAAGACCGGACCGATATTAATGCTCGAAAACGCGAGTTTGCAGTTGACATCAAAGCGCGTACCCTTGGCGAAGCAATGAAGGGCGCTCACGTCTTTATTGGCGTCTCAGTGGCGAACTGCGTCAAGCCGGAACACGTGCGCGGTATGGCGGATTTTCCAGCCATCTTTGCAATGGCAAATCCAGATCCGGAAATTCGCCCTGAAGCGGTGGAAGAAGCTATGCGTGGCAAATCCTATGTAATCGCCACAGGCCGCTCCGATTTTCCCAACCAGATTAACAACGTGCTGGGATTTCCATTTCTCTTCAGAGGCGCTCTCGACGCCCGCGCAGCATCCATAAATATGCCGATGAAAATTGCCGCAGCTGACGCCCTGGCTGCTCTCGCAAGAAAGAATGTCCCTAAAAGCATTCAACGGATATACGCAGGCGCGGTAATGGAATTCGGAGCCGGTTATGTCATCCCCAAACCTTTCGACCCGCGCCTCTTTGTCGAAGTCTCCTGGGCCGTGGCTGACGCCGCGGTACGGTCCGGAGCTGCACAGCAGATGGACATGGATATCTACCGTAGGCTTCTCGAGATGCGCAACAGGGAACGACTCCGCGGCACTCCATTTGAAGATTACGACACATCCTGAAGCTCAGCCGCCCACCGATCAACATCTCTTATTAACTGACGCGGTGACTCATGTGGAGGCGATGACCTCGCCCCGGTTCGGCAACACATTTTTTACGTCGCGGACAATAGAAGGCCAGATTCCGCCTGCGCAACCGAAGCCTCACGGTTTTCCTCCGTCCAGCCTTCGATCTCACCGAGACAAACCCTTCAGTCCTTTGGCTGGTCTCGAAACGGACACTACCCAATCCGGAATATAGAGGGACGCGGCTTCCCTGCCATCGCGCAAGCTCGCGTTGACAGTCCATCATGACCGTAAGTGTCGCATACCTTTCGGCTCATGTTGCCCGCCCGGAAAACGAAATTCCGCCTCCAGAGACAATTCCCCAGTAATGGCATCTATCCTCCAGCCGACGCTCTTGTCAGGCGCATTGAATTTTTCCTCGTCTGCTTTTCATGGGCCATCACATCCACACCAGCCAATGGGCTTTGTAAAACCTGTGCGGGGAAAAGGCCCGGCCAAGACTCAATATTCTGTTTGCCGCATTTCTTTACGCTCGCGATGCCGTTACGCCCTGCGACACAAGGCCAAAAGAGGAAACATTGACGCTAAGTCTGCTCTTCTGGCATAAGATGACCACATGGGTAACGCCTACAAAATACTTATTGTGGATGATGTCAAATCCACCACCGCATGTCTCGCCGAGCTCTTCACTGAGAAGGGATGGCAGACGGAAACCGCATACAGCGGAGATGATGCTCTAGTAGCCCTGTCTAAGCATAGATTTGACCTTGCCATTCTTGACATCAAGATGCAGACAATGAGCGGCATTGAACTGCTGAGAAAAATCAGAGAGAAGGACTCTAAAATGCCGGTCATCATGATGAGCGCCTACCACACCATCGAAACCGCTGCCAAGGCTGTCGCTCTCGATGTCTTCGACATTCTCCAGAAGCCTTTCATGCTCCAAGACGCACTCGCCATGGCAAAACGCGCCCTCGCCTACGGCGTCGCCCTGGAGGGAGCTATAGACCTCGATCTTGTGGTCACACCGTACCGCACATGGATGAACATCGTCGCCGAGAGTGAGGCTATGCAGAAAGCATGCTTTGCAGCCGCAGAGGTGGCGCCCACATCAGCTTCCGTTCTGATCGTTGGAGAAAAAGGAACGGGACGAACCGCAATGGCTAAGGCTATCCACGAATCTAGCCTTCGGAATTCAAAACCCTTCGTCCTGGTGGATGCATCCGCCCACAAAAACGCTTCCGTCCCGGAGATGATTGCCCGACTGTCACAGGATGAGAGATCTGGGACGCTCTTTGTGAAGGAATTGCACCTTGTACCGGAAAGAGATCAAAAGCAACTGGCCGAATTCCTGAGAGAGGAATGTCCAGTTGAGGACGGAACCAGTGCAACGGCGCCAAGATTCATTGCCTCGCTCGATTATGATGCATGGAAGCAGGGCTGCGGACTGGATGACGAACTTGCCGCTATCGCCGGTCAGATGAGGATAGATATAGCGCCACTCAGAGAACGTCCCCCAGATATTCTGCCTCTCGCTCACCATTTCCTTCAGAGACTACGTCCTGCCAATTCAGCGATCCCTCTGATTGATATCGAAGTGACGATAATATTGGAACGATATTCCTGGCCTGGAAACGTGGCGGAAATGGAATCGCTTATACGGCATATCAGGGATACAGCAGGTCCCTCCCCTGCCCGTATCTGCGCGTCAATGCTTCCGGAAAAGGTCACAAGGGAGACCGGCCCGATACCGCCTCCTCATATGGAGGAGCTTAAGAATGATTTCCTCCATGGAATGAAACTGCGAGCTTTTCTTGCAACCGCCAGCAAGGAGGAAATGAAACGCATCTCTGAACTCCTAGATGCCGAAAAACGAAGCGCATCGGCCCGTCACTTCAAAGCCCATCATCCTGATAGTCGAGACCGTTAATCATGTCAGTTCGGCGAAGGAACCTGAGGCAACATTATTTT
>CALETX010000144.1 GCA_937920455.1 uncultured bacterium | reverse complement strand
ATCGCAATCCCATCGTGCCTCATCTGGAAAACGGCAATCTATCTCGCAAAGGTCAGGATAGAATAGCGATAGGTGAGATGGAATACACCGCACGATGGCGCGTCAGTCAACCCTGGTTGCACTTGCCCGTCCGGACAGGTGCGCCTAAGGTAGCAGTGCGACTTTCGGCAGACAGCGGCTGGATGACGCATTTCGAGATCGAGCTGGGATCAGAGACAGAGTGCGATTTCCTTGCGCCGTACAACCTTTCCGGGCTAGTGGGCCGCGAGGTCTCGGTTGTCTGGAGCGGACCTGAACCGAAGGCGGCGCGTCTGCCTGAGCTGGTTCGTTGGTCCGATCGGCCAGAGGGATTCGACGGTGCTTATTGCGAACCTTTGCGTCCGCTTTTCCACTTCACGGCGCGTCGTGGATGGCTCAACGACCCCAATGGCTGTGTATTTTATGATGGTCAGTATCATCTTTTCTTTCAGCATAATCCGTGGGGCGTGGAATGGGGCAACATGCACTGGGGCCATGCCGTAAGCCCGGATCTCGTTCATTGGCGTGAAACCGACGGCGAAGCGTTATGTCCAGACTCTTCCGGAACGATGTTTTCTGGATCAGCCGTGGTGGATTGGAAAAACACCAGTGGGTTGGGCAGAAACGGTTGTCCTCCTCTGGTGCTTTTCTACACTGCCTGGGGCGAGCTAGCTCCTGCAAAAGTTCCCATCACTCAAGGATTGGCGTTCAGTACTGACGGAGGTCGCACTTTTCGAAAATACGATCGCAATCCCATCGTGCCTCATCTGGAAAACGGCAATCGGGACCCTAAAGTTATTTGGCACGAAGCCTCGAACAGCTGGATCATGGTCCTTTATCTCGGCGAAGCCGGCGGCCGTTTCAACAATGGCCTTCTTAGCCGCACTCCGCAAAAGTTTGCTATTCTGCGTTCATCTAATCTCCAAAAGTGGGACATTGCGAGCCAGATCATCATTCCCTGCAACGGCGAGTGTCCTGATCTTTTTCCACTACATCTTGACGGCGACCCGGGACAAGAGCGTTGGGTTTTCTGGACCGCTGACGGTCAGTATTTGATCGGACGCTTCGACGGTTGGCGGTTTCAACCTGAGCTGGAGCCTGTCGAGCTTTACATGGGAGGCAGAGAACGCGCTAGCGGATATGCCGCACAAACGTTCAGCGACACGCCCGACGGCCGACGGATTCAAATCCCCTGGCTGCAGGCCAGCTCCTTTCCAGGCATGCCGTTCAACCAGCAGATGGGCTTCCCTGTGGAACTGTCTCTGCGGACAACGGATGTCGGGCCGCGTCTGTGCGCCGTTCCTGTCCGTGAAATCGAACGGCTGATCGGCTCCCGTCGTATGTGGCAGGACGTACCCCTGGACAGCGCTATTTTCCACGACATCACGGGAGACGCCATGCGCATTCGCGTCCGTCTCCATCTGGAATCGCGCAGTGTGGTGCACTGGATGTTTCATGGCCGGCAACTAGTCCTCGATGCCGAGTCCGGCGAAATTCGTTTTGGTACCTGGACAGCTCCTGGAGCTGTTCGGCCGGGAACCCAGGAACTGGAGATACTTGTGGACCGCGCAAGCCTTGAACTGTTCGGCCGCGAAGGACTGCTCTATATGCCGCTGTATGGCCTTCGCCGGCGGGATGGGATCGAGGTTCAGGTCAGTGGAGTCGCCCGAGTGGAGCACATGGAACTTGCTGAAATCGCGCCAATCTGGAGGGAGTAAACAGGGATGTTGTCATTGGCAGAAGTGTGGCGCAGCACGGAGAGGAGCGGTAGGCGTCGATTGCGCCTTGGGCCAACGACACTTCTGACCGGATTGATGCTGGCATGGACGATGTTGCCGATGAGCAGCGTTAGGGCGGAGGAACAGCAGCCGGACATTGTCATCGCCGATTTTACCGGCGAGGATTGGGGCGGCTGGAAGACCGAAGGCGACGCCTTCGGAAGCGGCCCGGTTGAGGGTCTGCTCCCAGAGCAGGATCCGCGCATCAACCTCAGCGGCGCCCTGGACAAGAGGTTTGCCAACAGCGGCCATGGATCGCCGCGGGCTACGGGCAAGCTCATCTCCCCGCCCTTCGTCATCCAACGCAAGTACATCAACGCCCATTTGTGCGGTTCAAACCGCCCCAAATGGATCCGCATGGATGTCCTCGTGGATGGTCGGGTCATCGGCACGGCAAGCGGGTATGGGCGATTCGGCGGCTGGCGATGGCGTTCGCTGGACGTGACGGAGTTTTTGGGAAAGACAGCTCACATCGAGTTCGTTGACGAGCCCCTTCCTTCCGTCTATTACGACATTTCCTGCATCATGGCGGACCGCATCGTCCAGAGCGATCGATCCACCAGTCGCCGCCAGGACTACCGCATCGATAGCGAGTACTTATATCTGCCTTTGGATTTCAACGCCCCGACCCGCCATATGCTGTTCCGTGTGGACGGAAAACTCGTGGACGACATAAACATCCGTCTGGCCGAAGACGAGCCGGCGGTGTGGGCCAACCGGAGGGTGAGCGCGTGGAAGGGAAAAACGCTTGAGATCGAGATCGAGGAATACGATAAACCGTTTACGGTCGAACAAGGCCCGACCATGCGTCTGCCGAAGCACCTGTACCAGGAAACCCATCGGCCACAGTTCCACTTTTCCCCTCGTTGGGGTTGGCAGAACGATCCGGTAGGGCTGATGTATCACCAGGGAGAATACCATCTGTTCTTCGGGTATAATCCTTACGGCAAGTGTAGTTGCCATTCCATCCAGGGACATGCCGTCAGCAAGGATTTGTTCCACTGGCGGGAGAGGGATTTCGCGCTGGAGGCCGACGAACTGGGATGGATTTACTCCGGTTCCGGCGTGGTGGACGAAAACAACACCACCGGCTTTGCCGCCGGCTCGGAAAAGCCCCTGGTCCTTATCTACACGGCCGCCGGGGGAAACACGGACGCCTCCGCCGATCACGATTTCACTATTTGCCTGGCCTACAGCAATGACCGGGGGCAGACATGGACGAAGTATGCCGGCAATCCGGTTCTTGGCACCATCAGGAACCATAACCGCGATCCGAAGGTCTTCTGGCACGAACCGACACAGCGTTGGGTCATGCTCCTTTACCTGGGTGGAAGGGACTTTGCCTTCCTGTCCTCGCCGGACCTCAAGAAATGGGAATGGCAAAGCCAGTTGTTCATACCGGAGAGCGCGGAATGTCCCGACATGTTCGAATTGCCGGTGGATGGAGATCCGGGAAACAGGAAATGGGTTGTCCTGGCGCGAGGGGCCTATGGCGTAGGCGCGTTCGATGGCCGCAAGTTCAACCTTGAAGGGGAGTGGGTGCACCGACATAGCGAATATGCGGGAATGCCCTCGCAGACATTCAATCACGCGCCGGACGGACGAGTCATCCAGGTGTGTCGCTGGAACTCGCTCGATGCGCCCGGTCTGCCGGCCCTCGGCCAGATGACTTTGCCTTGCGAATTATCGTTGCGGACCACGGAGACTGGGATTCGAATGTTCGCCTGGCCAGTGAAGGAATTGGAGACATTGCGCGCGCGGAAGCACGAATGGACGGACCTGTCCGTCAGCGATGCCGAGAGAATCCTAGAGGGGGTTGACGCCGAGCTGCTGGACATTGAGGCCGAGTTGGAAATCGGCGAGGCCGGTTATGCGGGCCTGGCGATCCGCGGGATTCGTCTGGCGTATGACCAGGACGCGCGGCAATTGGTTTGGGAAGGACCTGGGCACCGTTCGCCGCGGTTCCCCTTGACGAATGGGCGCATTCGGCTGCGGATCGTGGTGGACCGCACATCCTTGGAGATTTTTGCCCATGATGGCGCGGCGGCCTGGCCCCTCTTTGTCGCTCTGCCGCCCCAGGAACGCTCCGTGGTTGTCTTTGCGAAGAAGGGAAGTTGTACGTTCCGGAAACTGACTGTCCATGAACTGAAAAGCACGTGGCCGAAAGCGGCCGGTTCTGAGAAGGAGGGTAGAGATATGGAAGAGATCACGCAGAAGCGCATCAAGTTGACTGGACTGGAAGTGGAAGTGTCGAAGCCTGTGCTGGTAAAGCGCAGTCGTTGGTTTTGCTGGTTCCCATCGTTGATTCGGCAGCCAAACGGTACGCTCTGGGCGGTGATGCACGCCCATCCCGACATCCATGTGAGCGCTTCTCCCTGCTTTCTATCGCGATCCCGGGATGGCGGACTCTCCTGGGATGAAGCGCGTGTGATCGGAGACGGCGGTCTGAACTATCTGATCCTTAATGATGGATCGGCTTTAATTCTCCCCTATTACTTGCGCATGCTGGGCCCGGATAAAATAGGCGCGCCATACAACCTCATATCTCCAGACGGCGAACTTTCCTATAGTGCTTCAGGCGTCACGGTCACCGGCTGGCCGCGACCGCCCACCGGCGGCCACATAACATCTCCGATTGCCGGGGCGGCTGGTTTTGTTTTCAATGGACAGGTTGTGCGAGGGAAGAACAAGGAGTATCTGACGACCCTCTACGGACAATTCCAGGGCGACCGACGGTGTTCACTGGTTCTGGCTGAGTCCGCTGACGGTGTGGCGTGGAAAATTCGTTCCATTATTGCTGGAGCGGATTGTCCTTTGGAAGGCAGTGAAGGGCCTTGCGAATCCGCGATTTGCCGCCTGAAGGACGGACGTCTGATGTGCGTGTTCAGGCTGTATTCATACACTTCTTATGGGCGCGCCTTCAGCAGTGACGACGGGCTTACCTGGACGGCGGCTGAGCTCATCGGCCCCAAGTCGGTGGAACCCAGCCTGGCTGTACTGGACGACGGCACGGTGGCCTTATCGGGCGGGCGGCCGGGCATTTACGTCTGGTTTAGCGCCGACGGCGAGGGCCGCGAATGGCAGCCTCTGGACATTGTTGCCACGCACAATGCGTTAGTCGCTCCGGTTGACCAGATTGAACCAGATACGCGAAAACTCTGGGACAAGCCGGATACTTTCGAAGGCTTGAAGAGCACTGACCGGTTGCGACAGCTCGAAAGGACCGGCTTCACCTCCAGCTATACGGAAATCCTGCCGCTTGACGGGAACACACTGCTTCTCATTTACGACCGAATCGGTTACGGCTGGCACGCCATTCCAGACGATTCGGAGGAGAGCAAGAGCGTATGGGTCATGCGGCTGAAGGTCACTTCACGGTGAGCGTTCGCAGGAAACGCAACCTGTGCCCGAGGAGCGAATGACACCACGCGAACAGGTAATTCATGCGCTGGAACGTCGTCCGCCGATTCCGGGGCAAAGGGTTCCGCATTTTGAACTGGTGTTCTTTCTGACAATGGAGCTTGTCGGAAAGGTTCACCCCCAGCAACGTTGCTATCCTCAATGGGCGCAGGCGACAGAAAAAGAGCGCGAGCTTCATCGCCAGGACATCGCCGACCTATACATCGAGTGCGCGCGCCGCCTTGAGCACTCGGCCATTTTCGTTCATCCGCCCAGCGGTTGGCCCGACGAAGAGTTAGCTGCGCTGGTCCGGCGTATCCGCGACAAATCGGGCAACGAATTCTTCCTGATGGTATACTGCGACCCGACTTTCGCCCTCCCAAGTGGCGGAACGCTGACCGATTTCTGCTACCGCATGTCGGACGATCCCGACGGTCTGAAAGCAGAGGCCAGTCGGGCAACAGATGATGCCATTCGTCGGCTTGAGCGACACTTTATGAATATCGGAGTGGACGGCATCGGAGCATGCAGTGACTACTGCTTTAACACAGGGCCGTTCATGAGTCCGGACCAATTCTCCGAGTTTGTCACGCCCTACCTGGCACGTCTGGTGCAAGCATGCCGTGACATGGGCTTATACGTAATCAAACACACAGACGGCAACATTATGCCGATCGTGGACCAAATCGTGGCTACACGCCCCCATGCTCTTCACTCCCTCGACCCGCAGGGCGGTGTAGACATTGCCGAGATCAAGCGGCGGTACGGCGGCGAGATTACACTGATGGGTAACGTGAACTGCGGCTTGCTCGACACTGGCACAGAAGAGGAATGCATAGCTTCAGCCGAATATGCACTGAGGCACGGAATGCCGGGCGGCGGCTACATTTTCTCAACGTCCAACTGCATTTATACTGGAATGAGGCTTGAGCGCTACGAACTGATCCTGGATGTCTGGCGGAGTAAAGGAATTTATGCCTGAAACGGACAGGAGTGAAGGAATCGAGCTGTGATCAGGCGCGAAGATCTTTCATCACCATCTCAAACCATTATTCGGGGAGGGACGGCTAAACCGTGTGAGCCATGATGGTTTTCGAGTGCCACGTTCTGTGTTCCTCCCTCCTTATGTCGCAATAGGCCTGCGCAAAAAGCGACATGTTTTGCGCAAAAAGGGTATAGGCCTTTTACACTCTAATGGTAGGATTCTCCTAAAACCATGCACCAATAGCCGGCATGACAAGAAGACAGGAGGCAGAACAATGCAACAAGCACTCAAGAAAGTATTAGTGGCCGCCCTACTTAGCGCATCATGGACATGGGCCATACCGAATGAAACTGCCGGACGTAAAGGGATAGACCTGTGGGGCGAGTGGCACCTCCTGCCTGTCGAAGGCGCCGTGCTGACGAACGCCACCACCGTCCCGGAAGGCGTGGGCGATACAAATGCCGGATGGCAAGTTTATACTGCGCCAGCCTTCTGGACTGACCAGAAGCACGACAGCGCCTGGCTCGTGCGCGACATCGAAATCTCACCGGAAGACGTAAATAAGGTTTTCAAGTTCGTCTTCCATGGAGCGTATTTCTACAAAAAACTATTCATCAACGGCCACCCTGTGGCCGAACACTACGGGGGCGAGGTGCCCTTTTCCTGGACGGTCCCGGACGGCTTGTTCCGCGCCGGCAAAAACCAGATCGCCCTGGCCATGGTAAATGCGTCGGTGGTGCGGCGCGACAACAAGTGCATTTGGAAAGACGGCGTAGGCGAGGGCTGGCTCTGGGGGCATCCCGAACACTTTATGCCCTGCTCCATGAATCAGGGCCGTATCGGGATCTACCAGCCGGCAGAGCTGCGGATACTGCCGCGCGTGTACATCGAAGATGTATTCGTTCGCACCTCTACACGTCGCATGCATCTAGATGCTGATGTCGAGGTGGTCAATGCCTCGGATCAGCCGCAGATGGTTTATGTGAGGGGACGTGTCCTGGATTTGTATGATCCATCTCCCGAAACCGCGACCAACCTTGCGCCTGAGATAAGAGCTGCGCCGGCAGATGCCAAAGTGGCCAA
>CALETX010000143.1 GCA_937920455.1 uncultured bacterium | reverse complement strand
GAAACAGCGAAATACTCACTCCCCCACGGCCATCCCATCTTCGACGGTAAAGTCCCCACAACAGCTCCTCTCCACCCTCAGCGCCCACGCCCTCCCGCTGATACAGTGTCCAAAGCGGCGCCCAGTTGCGCTCTATCGGCGAGAGATGCTTGCCAGGCCACAGGTCCGGCACCCGCAACCGCCAGGTTTCGTCTTCACGCCTGTAGGAAAAAACAGGCCACAGCTTGGCGTATTTCCCGACCACTTCCGGACCGCCGGAGATGGCGCCTTCGCCGGCGTCTTCTGTCGTCTCATAAAACCACAACGGAAACATGGACGTTCGCTCCACCACTCTGTCGCCTCTATCCACACTCAGCCTGGAGCCGATGGGCCACAGGAAAAAATGGTAGTCGAAACCCGGCCCCCCATGGTGTCCCCATATTGGCCATAGAAACAATTTTGACTCATCCTTCCCGTCCACATACTGGAAAAAAGGCCAAGGACAATTGATGGACCGATATCCACGGTCGTTGACAGAGCATCTAAAGAAGGGAGGAAAAATCATCCACGTTTCCTGATCCGTCAATTCGGTATGGCCCAACAGCGGAAAGAGAATAAACCCCTCGCCGGTCGGGCCTTTTTCGCTCTCGAACCTGCCCCATGTCCATAATGGCCATAGCACAAAACCTTTTTTCCACTGGCCCTCCCGTTCCGAAAACCCATACAAGGGGAAAATACGAAAACGGCTCACGCCCTCGCCTTTTGTGAACGAAATCACCGGCCACAGTATGTCAAGCGTCCGCACATCGTTCACCGATGTGTCAAGGTACAGGGGAAACATCGCGAAAACGATGCGATCCTGACCGAGGAATTCGCGAACCACACCGCCAATGGGAAACAAACCGAAATAACCACGCCCGTCTGAATCTTTTCCCCACGCCGCGAGTGGAAAAACAACGGTCCTGTATCGTGACATGCGGTCGGAAGATTCAAAATCATGTCCAAAAACCGAAAGCACACGCCAGTACCGCTCCGAGCCCAGCGACTTGTCCATCCCCATGGGCCACAAGTACTCATGCAGCGTTCTGTCCCTCGCCGGATCCGCAACTCTGCAATAGAAGGGCCGGACAGCGCACAGGCTCATGCCGTTCGTGGCAGTTGACACCTCCACTATCGGACCGGCTGCCCGCCTCCTGAGGGCGCCGTCCAGATCTCGCTCGGACCACGCCACTGGCGAACCGGGACGAAAGGACGCGCATGATGTCGTCAATAAGAGTCCTGCCGCAAGAATGATACGTCCCGGCAGACTAAACCTTAGACGCCGCATGCTCATCAATCACCTTCTCGCGACCGAATATCGTGGCGATCAGTGCCGCCCGTATCCACATCCCATTGCGCATCTGCCGCCAGTAAACCGCTCGCGGATCGTGGTCAACCGCCGGATCAATCTCCGTGCGTCGTGGAAACGGATGCATCAGGACAGCTTTCTCCTTGAGCCGCTTGAGATCCTCGACGCCGAAGGAATACCTCCCTCTGTCAAAAGAAACCGCCGGCTTGCCGTCTGTTTTGTCCCACTCGTCCTGCACCCTTGTCATGTATATGGCGTCGGCCTCCGGTATGAGCGCATGAAAATCTGAACTCAGCTTGTATCTTACTCCCGCCTTATCCAGCGTTTGCAGAATATCGGAGCCTATCTGATACCCCTCCGGTGCAACGAAATACTGACGCACATCGCTGTAGTTCAACAAGAGGAGGGAAAGCGACCGAACTGTCCTGCCGCGAGCAAGATCCCCGACAAACATGATGGTCTTGCCGTCTATTCCGCCAGTGGTTTCAAAGCTGCGCTGGAGAGTGTAGATGTCAAGCAGAGCCTGTGTTGGATGCTGATCCTTTCCCGAGCCGGCATTGATTATTGGAACTGGCCGCTCGGTGTTGGAAAGCGTCCATGCCATGCGCTCGGCCAGCCCGCCGATCTCTGACCTCATGATGATAAGATCGAAGTACGAACTGAACGTCCGCACCGAATCTTCACGAGATTCACCCTTTAACTCGCTTGATGTTGACGTGTCACGCACCTCGCCCGTTGTGATACCAAGTATCTGGCATGCGGCGCAAAATGACAGAAACGTCCTCGTGCTCGGCTGGGAGAAATAGAGCATTGCCCTCTTGTCAGAAAGCACGTTCCTGAGGAAGTCCATTCCCTCCTTGGTCTTGGCAATGAATCGTATCCGTGTGGCAAGTCTGCCGAGTGATTCAAGGTCCTCCCTTCCGAATTGCTGTGCAAAAAGAACATGGAACAGACGTCCGTCGCGCTTCAAATAGGCACCCTTCTCAACCTGGGATAGCTTCAAGTACTCGTCCAGTCGAATGTCCGTGAGTGCCCCCATGCAGACGAACTCCTTCCTATCGAATTGTGGCAACCATCAGAGCTTTTATAGTGTGCACCCTGTTCTCCGCCTCGTCAAACACCTTGGAGAAAGGCGCCTGAAATACCTCATCGGTCACTTCCATGGCGCCGATTTCCTTCGTCACGTCGGTGTGCCTGTCATGAAAAGCCGGCAGACAATGAAGGAATATCACCCTGCCATTTTCCGCATTGCCCGTTTGCCTGATCAAATCCATCGTGACCTGATACGGCGCAAGCTGTCTTCGTCGCTCATTCATCTTCTTTTCCTCGCCCATCGAAACCCAGACATCGGTGTAAACGACATTCGCGTCGCGCATCGCCTCTTGTGGATCGTGCAGCACAGCAACCGAACCCCCCGACCTGCGGGCACTCTCCCGGGCCGCCGCCAGCTTGTCCTCGCTCGGAGCAAGCTCCCGTGGGGCGCAGCTGACAAAATTCATGCCGCATTTAGCGCATCCATCCATAAGCGAGGTCGCCACATTGTTCCGGCCGTCGCCGATGAAAACCACTTTCAACCCCTTGAGACGCCCGAAATTCTCCCTGATGGTCATCAGGTCGGCAAGCGCCTGAGTGGGATGATACTCATCAGTAAGGCCGTTCCACACCGGCACACCGGAGTGCTTGGCCAGGAGCTCCACCGTCTCCTGCTTGTACCCCCTGAACAGCATTCCATCGAACATCCGCCCAAGCACCTTCGCCGTGTCAACGACCGATTCCTTCTTGCCGAGATGAATCTCATTAGCGGAAAGATATTCCGCATGGCCGCCCTCGTCGGACGCGGCAACCGAGACGGCGCATCGAGTCCGTGTAGATGCCTTTTCGAAAATCATCGCAATGTGCCGCCTGTGCAACAGGCAGCCGCGCTTGCCGCTACGCTTGCGTTCCTTCAAACGGTCCGCAAGGTCCAGCAAGTACAACAGTTCTTCGTCTGAAAGATCTTGTAGCCTCAACAAACTTCTGCCTTTGAGCACGTTTCTAATACGCATCGCTCACCCCCGGCCGATTGCCTTCTGCCGACAATGGTGCACGATTCCGTGTAGCCGCGCAAGGCATCGTTTTGCCCGACCTGCGTCAAGAACATGATATTGGCCACCGCCGGTCGGCATCTTCTCCGACCAGCCAAATGGTCACTTCAAGAGGCGGCCTTTGTGGAAAGCGCGTCTGGTACGGCTGATGTGCGTGAAAACCGTCGAGCCGAGAGGCACCCCTAACACTGAGGCGACCACCTCGCACTTTGCCTTAAGAAGAAAGTAAAAGTTCTCGTGCCTGTCCTCGCAAGTTTCGAAGTTGCCGTGTCCCTTCGCTATCAAAAAGTCAGCATCCGCAACGGCCTTCTTGAAAACTGGCGACACCCGTCGCCAGTTGATGCCTATGTCGTCCGAACCTGTTTCAATGATGTCTGCAATCCTGTCAAGCCCTCCAATCTTTGCGTCGGAAACAGTGGCATCGTTTATGATGGGTCCAGACTTGACGACAAAAATGACCCTCACGCCCTTTTCTGCCATCGCCTCAACCAAAAGACTGTCAAACACAATCTCGCCCGCATTATCGCCCAGATACACACATAGCCGGCCACGCTTTAGCTCTCTGCGAAAACGCGGCAATACGCTCACAGTTAACGGCTCGTCTATGATCCTCCGTATATCCCGACGGATATCAAATGTGTGCCCTATACCGAGATCAATGATGTTACCTGCAATAGCAGCTTTCACCGCTGCCTCAAGCGGATCAACCGCCCCGCGAACCATACGCCGAATCGAGGGCAGCAAGCGGAGCGCCGCCTTGTTCGTCTCTTTCTTCAGACAAAGATAAGGATCCCGTTTGCCTGTGATCTCGCTCGTTATTGTGTAAACATCCTTTGATAGAGCAGCGGGAGTCTGATCGAGCCTCAACCCTGGCAGCAAGACCGCAATCTTGTTCAGAATTTCACGGCGGCGGGCAGCATTGCGTGTGGCGATCCTCGCCGTGTTCAGAGCTTGCTTGAGAATACAGACAAGACAATCTTCGCGGGCTCTCATTATCTCATTCTGCGATTACCAGACCGAAACTCAACCATCAGACGCGACGTCAGACAGCCAAAGCAGTACTCCCTCATCATGGATCCTCCCAAACTCGCATCCTGAATCACCCGAACAGGAATGGGCTGGAAACATCCCGAACCCCCGCCGATACCCAGCCCTCCGCTCAAAACAGGCTACTTATAGACAGCCTTCATCGCCCTTCCCGCAGCGGCGCTGCGGCAGGCAAGATCAAGAATATGTATCGGTCGGCGGGCCCATTCGGCAGTAATCACCAGCGGTTCACCGCTCACAAGATGATTCGCAATGTTCTTGTATAGCGCCGGACTCTGACCCGGAGGATTGGGCACACGAACCGTAATGGTCTTCGGGCCATCATGCGTGATCACGTCCACAGCATCCCAGTTGGCAACAAGCGCGCCTTTAGTCCCAGTGACCTTGAACCAGTCTGGAACGGGTTTCGACTCTATCGCGCTCATGGTCAGTAGAGACCACGAACCGCTTGCGTAACGGACCATCACAAAACCATCGTCCTCGTTCGTATCGTCCTTCCAAGGGCTCTCCTTTGCCCAAACGCCTTTCCATAGATAGCCGCTGACCTCCACAATGTCGGAGTTGACAATCTGCAGCGTGTATTCAAGCAGATGAACGCCCCAGTCGTACAGGATGCCGCCGGATATTGACTTACTGGCACGCCACCATTCACCCGGCTTGGACCACCCACCCATGCGCGTCTCAACGCGAACAACCTTGCCGATAACTCCAGCACGCACGTGTTCCATAACT
>CALETX010000142.1 GCA_937920455.1 uncultured bacterium | reverse complement strand
GTGCTGATCGGCTTTACATGGTGGCTGCGGAAGCGAAAGCTTGGCAGCGTATTGTTTGTCTCGTGTCTTTATACGGTGGTTGCGATAGACATTGCGGCGGTAGGCAGCAAGTATATCAACGCTTTCGATCCCAAAGCCGTATATCAATCCAATGTAATTGTCGAGAAACTTAAGTCCGACACTGAGCCATTCAGGCTTTCATGTCCGGTAAGGGATGGGCTTGTCGAACGGTTGGCAGGCTTTGTTTTTCTGTATTGGTCTTTTCAGGTTTTTGATCCTGGGCCAATGTCGCTTGCCCCGCCAGGGTTGATGGAGTATTTCGGCGCGTTTGGGAAGAATATTTTCAGACTTTGGCAGGTGGCAGGGGTGAAATATTTAGTGGGGCCTACTCAATCGTTTGGCGAGCTGCTCAAGCATCCATCTTTTGTGCCTGTGACGGCTGTGGATGCCAGATATCATCCTCCAAGAGAAGTTTCGGTTGGTGAGAGCACGCACGTTCTGGTAATGAATCGCGCCGCGCTGCCGCGGACTATCGTCTTTCACAACTGGGAAGGCATTAGTGAAGATGATACTTTCACACGGCTTGGGGATGAGAGTTGGAATCCATGGCAGTCAGTCTTAGTGCCACCTGAGCTGGGGACCACGACCAACTCGCCTGAGTCTGTCACTGGAGTGGCGTTTGCTGAATACTCGTGGAGGCGGATCAAAGTGTGGACCGACACGAGGCGGGAAGGTATATTGTTGCTCAATGATAAGCATGAAGCAGGGTGGAAAGCTTTGGTTGACGGCCGCGAAGTTCCAATTCTCAGATGCAACGGCATGGTGAGAGGGCTTATGTTGCCGGCTGGGCGACATGAGGTGGTATTCGAATTCCGGAGTCCCTATCTCACAGGAGCGGTGTTGAGTAACTCGCTGAGCGCTTTGATCGGTATGATATGGCTTGTTCGTTTATATCGCACTCGCAAGGTGATATAGCGCCTTCAAAGATTTTTGACTGTCGTCGGTTACCCTCTAGTGGTTTGGCAAGTCCTGTCCCTCAGAAACATGGCGACGAACCTGGAAATTACATATTTTATTTGTCGGACGGAATTGAGCATGGGGAGGATGATGCGAGGGCGCAGATAGAACCTGAGATTCGCTCGTCGTCTTATGCTTTGCAACTCCTCCAGGGTGATGCCACGCGGCGCGTAGGTAATTGAGCCGGCTGTAACCGAACTGAAATCAAAATCGGGGGGCAGTTCTCCGTTTTCCATCAGCCATCTGGTTGCTTCAGTCCCAGGCAGTGGCATGAATGCGGTGAAACTCGCTTCCTGCAATGGCAACTCAAGTGCGAGTCTTATGGTGGCTTCCATTTCTTCTCTTGTTTCGGTGGGGTAGCCCAGAATGAAATACCCGCATGGCTTGAAACCCATCTTGCGCATTAGTAACACCTTTTCTCTAATAAGCTGCAAACTGGTCCTTTTCTTCATCAGTTTGAGAATTCTTTCAGAACCGGACTCGATACCGAGAGCGATCATGGTATTGAAACCAGCCTGACGAATAGTTGTCAGCAGTTCCTCATCAACCTGATCGAGACGGATGCCCGTTCCCATTTCGAAAGAAGCGGTAAAACCTTCGCGCTTGAGACGTTCGCAAAACTGCATAATGAAAGACTTGGCGGTACCGAATCCTTCATCATAAACGATAAAATTGTTGACCTGGTATTTATTTTGGAGCAGACCGAGTTCGTCAAAGATTGATTCAAAAGACCGTCTGCGAAGTTGCTGACCGGAGGTTACCTTCGCGGCGCAGAATGTGCAAGGGAACGGACAGCCTCTGGAAAAGAACACAGGGAACTGTCCTTTTTTCATGCCGCGAAGCGACCAATAGGAACTTGGATTTATCAGGTCATATGCCGGTATGCCGTATTCTGTTACGTCTGGCGCAAAATACGGATCGTTTATCCTCAGGGTGTTGTTCCGTCGGTAGATAAGGCCGGGGACAGTATCAAAGACATTTTCGCCTGTGGAAAGAGAAGCCAGCAGTTTTCTGAGAGGGACTTCTCCTTCTCCCCTGATAGCGAAATCCGCTTCTGGAATCGAGTCCAAGGTTTTCTCTGGAAGGGCCGAAACATGCGGTCCGCCAAGGACAAGCCTTGCCGAAGGAATGGCAGTTCGAACTATGGAGGCAAGGCGTCTGCACTGGCGAAGAGTCACAGTATAAACATTCAAGCCGACAATATCCGGGTTGTGGTTGAGGAGATAAAATTTGATGTCATCTTCAGAACGCAAATCTCGTGCGCAGTCCAGTATGAATGCTTGATGCCCGTCGCGTCGTACAGCCGTTGCGAGATATGCAAGCCCGATCGGTGGCCAGAGAGTTCTTGTTCTCTCATCCATAACGGGCTGGATTAGAAGGATTTTCATCTCTCTATACGCTCCCACAGTCAATCTAGGGGAATCTGCGTCATGAGGCAACCCAAAACGGATTACGGTTGAGCAACAATTTTCACTATGAAGGTGTTCTGCGTCTTGAGGGTTCCTGCCGTACCTTTCGTGCTTTTGAAAGGCCCGATTCTGCGTGCAAAGGTGGAACTGATGGGTTCAGAACCTTACCATTGCATTATAAATGAGGGGTGGTAAGGTAACCGCGGTTCGCTCAATGAAGATTTTGATTACAGGGGGAGCGGGGTACATTGGGTCGGTGATGGTGCCGGAGTGTCTTCGTGCTGGGCACAGCGTGACGGTGCTGGACAACTTCATGTACGGTCAGACATCCCTGCTTGACTGCTGCAATGACAAGGGCTTGAGAGTTGTGCGGGGAGATGCACGGGACGAGCGCGTTGTGCGGGATTTGGTAAAGGACGCCGACGTAATTTTCCCGCTTGCCTGCATTGTCGGGGCGCCTGCGTGTGATCGGAAGCCGCATGATGCGCGTGAAGTCAACCTGGAAGCAGTCCGAATGCTGGCAGATATGACCTCTCCATCGCAGGTTGTGGTATGGCCGAACACAAACAGTGGGTATGGTGTGGGTGTCAGGAACAAGCTTTGCACTGAAAAGAGTCCTTTGCGGCCCGTTTCGCTCTACGGACAGCTAAAGGTGGAACTCGAGAGAATATTGATGCAGAGGGGAAACGTGACGGCGCTGCGTCTTGCAACGGCTTTCGGTGTTAGTCCGCGAATGAGGCTTGACTTGCTTGTCAACGATTTTACGTATCGAGCTGTAACTGACGGCTTTATCGTACTTTTTGAGTCTCATTTTAGACGGAACTTCATTCACGTTCGTGATATAGTCAGAGCTTTTCTTCACGTGGTTGACAACTGGGACAAGATGCGCGGAGAGATTTACAATGTCGGTTTGAGTAATGCGAATCTTTCCAAACGTCAGTTATGTGATGAAATCAAGAAGCATGTGCCTGATCTGAAGATCATAG
>CALETX010000141.1 GCA_937920455.1 uncultured bacterium | reverse complement strand
TGGCGCAGGAAATGCTTGAGCAGTTCCCAGCGATCCTGCATATTCACACAATCTTAGATGCGGTTGAGCACGGGCGCAAAAAATCGGCTGCGGTGGTGGCCCGTGTAAAGCGGCATGGCACCAAGGAAGCTGCTTCGGTGGCAGACAACTGGCGATTGGCAGTTGATGAGGCTTTCGAACGCCTAGAACGGCAATTGAGTAGACTTGAAGAGAAGGACAAATGCCGGCGGCGCTAGGATGATTGGACTGACAGGCAAGCTAAGATGGCTGGTTCGACGCAGAAGCGGGTGAGACCCGTGCCGGTATCGGCTTTTTGGGAAGCCGGCGCTACGGAGCTTCAGATGCAGATAGTGGCCGGTGCGGCTGGCATGTCGCGCCTGATTACAGAAGCTGCCATTAATCGCCCGGGACTTGGGTTCACTGGATTTTTCCGATATTTTGCGCACCGTCGCATACAGGTCATAGGACTAGCCGAAAGCGAATATTTGGCGTCTCTGGATTCTTCGGAGCGAGAGAAAAGGCTGCGATCATTTTACGAGCAGAAAGTGCCTTGTGTTGTGGTTGCAAGGAACAAGAAGATTTTGCCTGAGATGAAATATCTTGCAGAGGAATTCCAGACGCCTCTCTTCAGGTCGAAGATGGTAACCAAGCGTTTTGTGAACGCCGCAACAATCATAATGGAAAATTTGATGGCGCCCAGGATACTGGCCCAGGGGACAATGGTTGAAATAATGGGCATCGGCGTTCTGATAGAGGGCAAGCCAGGAATGGGCAAGAGCGAAACCGCCCTTGGGCTGATCAAGAAGGGGCATGCGCTCGTTTCTGACGATGTGACTCAACTGCGTCTTGACAGCTCTGGCGCAGTGATAGGGTCGCCGGTTGGAGTGACGCGCTATCACATGGAAATTCGGGGTGTGGGTGTGATACATGTTCCGAGTCTCTTTGGGGTGGCATCGGTGAGGGATGAAAAGAAACTGGACTTTGTTGCGACATTATGCGATCCGGAACCCCGCGATGATGAGGATCGGAGCGCGGTTGGCACGAGGACGGTTGATTTTTTTGGCGTGAAGATTCCAAGGATATTTATTCCGGTTGCGCCGGGCCGGGATCTTGCCAACGTGATCGAGACGGCCGCGCTTGATGAGAAGCTTAGGCGGCTAGGGCATGATGCTGCGAAGGAGCTGGATGAGCGCCTTGTGGCTGCGATGACGAAGGGGAAGAGCGCAAGTGAGTGACGCTGGATCAAGCAAGCGCCTTGTAGTTAAGGAGTTCGAAATCCTGAATCAATATGGGATTCATGCCAGACCAGCGGCGCTTTTTGTCAAGACCGCATCCAGGTACGACTCAGATGTGTGGGTTGTGAAGGATGACAACAAGGTTTCCGGCAAGAGCATCATGGGGATGATGACCCTTGAGGCTGCTTTTGGGTCGAAAATTCGCGTGATCATAGAAGGGGCCGACTCTGTAGAAGCAATGGCTGCTCTTGAGACGCTGATACTGAACAAGTTCTACGAAGACTGAGCACGGACATGACGACGCGCGGGAGGGTTTTAGAAAAAGGGCGGGTTTTCATGGGCATAGGAGTGTCGCCTGGGGTGGTCATGGGCCCTGCATATGTGATTACTCCAGAGACGCCGCCCGTTTCTGAAGTTGAAATTGAGCCATTGGAAGCTGATAGGGAGATCGCCAAATTCGAAAAAGCCTTAATAGAGACAAGACGACAAATCCGACGGATACAGGAAGGGATCGGGCTTCGGGTCGGTTCCTCTGATGCTGCAATACTTGACGCGCATTTGATGGTCCTGGACGATCGCTCTTTCATAGAAGATGTGCTCAAGCAGATAAAAGATAATCGAAAGAATGCTGCATATGCTGTCAAGACTGTTGCGGAGCGTTATGCGGAAATGCTTTCGAACCTCGAAGATGAGTATCTTCGGGAGCGGGTAGTTGACGTGCGCGATGTAGCGCGGCGCATTCTTCGGAATCTGAACGGAGATAAGGCTGCTTCGCTTGCCGACCTGATTCAAAAGCACATCGTTGTGGCACAGGATCTTGCCCCATCTGAGACCGCTTCTTTGCGGAAGGACATGGTGATAGGATTTGTCACGGATCTGGGCAGTCCGACCTCGCACACGGCCGTGCTCGCGCGATCGTTAGAGATACCCGCTGTGGTAGGTCTGCATGATCTCAGTTCGCGAGTTCAGTCGGGCGACCAGATTTTGATAGACGGCAACAAGGGGATTGTGATCCTCAACCCCTCTGATGAAGAGCTGGAACGCTACGGGAAGGTGGCAGAGGCCAGGAGGGATATTGAGCGTGGCCTTCAGTCGCTGAAGGATCTGCCTGCCGAGACGAAGGATGGTCGGCGGATTACGCTCTCGGCTAATGCGGAGAGCAAGGAGGAAATTGACACGGTCTTAGCGCATGGCGCTGAGGGTGTGGGGCTCTTCAGATCGGAGTACATTTTTCTTACGAGAAACAGAATGGTTGAGGAGGATGAGCAGGCTGAAATCTACTCGTATGTGGCAGACAGGCTGGCGCCGGCTCCGGTGATAATTCGGACGCTGGACATCGGCGGTGACAAGTATTTTCAGGATGAATTCATTGGAAGAGAGGCGAACCCCTTCCTGGGATGTCGTTCGATAAGGCTTTCGCTTCACAATCCTGAAATGTTCAAGAAGCAGCTCCGCGCCATTTTGAGAGCGAACAAACACGGCAATGTAAAGATAATGTATCCCATGATCAGCAACGCGGTTGAGGTAATCAAGGCAAACCAGCTCCTGGAGGAAGCAAAACAGGAGCTTCTGGCGCAGGGCGCCAGGTTCGTTCAGGAGATAGATGTGGGTGTGATGATAGAAATCCCCGGTGCGGCTCTAACGGCGGACGTAATTGCCGACCATGTAAAGTTTTTTAGCATAGGAACGAACGATTTAATTCAGTACACGTTGGCTGTGGATCGCGGGAACGAAAGAGTCGCGTATCTTTACGAGCCGACTCATCCTGCTATAGTACGTCTAATCAGGCATACTGTGGAAGCAGGGCACAGGAAGGGCATTTGGGTGGGCGTGTGCGGCGAAATGGCAGGCGATCCGCTCATGACGCCGCTTTTGTTGGGACTGGGAGTTGACGAGCTGAGCGTTGCGCCTCTTGCCGTGCCGCTGGTAAAGGAAATGATCAGAAGTTTGACAGTTGCAGAGGCGAGGGAAATGGCT
>CALETX010000140.1 GCA_937920455.1 uncultured bacterium | reverse complement strand
GACGTTTTGGACCTATGAGAATATCGGATGGGCTGCGAGTTTTGGCGTGGAATTTTGGAGGATACGCGACAGCGCTTTTCCACTTGATCCTGGCTTCACATCGGTCAGCGTGGATGGAGGCGCCAATGTGTACCCTCTGGGGCTTGCCTTCCGGTATTCGATCCCATACGCAGCAGGATGGCGCGCAAACATTTCCGCCGGTCTTGAGTACCTCTTTATCGTTCCCACAGCCGTCGTTCACTTTCGATATGACGACCATTGGGGCAGACCGCAAGATGATCAATCCTCTGTTTCATTTGACGACCGTTTTGCCATTGCCTGTCACGTTGATGGCGGCTACTCATGGGATGAAAACCTGAACTTCCATTTTGGGCTCGGCGCCAGAATAGATCTGCATCCAGGAGGAAGCAACTGGCTTGGGGAAGACATGGGCAATGACTTCAGTGCCCTGACTCTGAACACCGGCATATCATGGAGGTTCTAGTAATCATATGAGACTCTTTCACCCCCCACCTGCCATTCTCACCCCAGCCGTCATGCTCGCAATAGCAGCGTTCCTGCTCTCCGGCTGCGAAAACACCGAAGAAAGATCTCCAGTCGGACCGAATGTCGGCGGCCACTGGGCAGGCGTATACTCAAGCCCTTACGGCTCACAATCCATCACCGCCGAAGTGGAACACGATGGAGAAACGGTTGTGATCAAAACATCCCTCTCCGGCCAGGGGCATCTTCTCGTGGGAGAAATAAGCCCGGACGGATATATGCTCCTTGTGGACACCTATACCGGCAACACATGGACCAGCGACGGAACTGTCTCGCCAACTCAGATTAGAATTCACGACTGGCTTCTGGAACTGGGCGGCCACATAGAGCAGGCCATACATCTTTCCCGATAAGACTGGCCGCGCCTTTTCAGGCCTGCATCACGGCGTCAGGACCGACTGCCAGAGGTCTGGAGCCGGCATTCGCGGACTCCGCCTCCGGAATGATCTGAATGTCCCATGTCAAAACCCTGAACTTTCTGTGATCCAGCAGGCAAACACGACACAACCCACGTCGGCCTGCCTCAAGGCCGTCAAGCACCGATTTGTTCCAGAATGGGATTGAAATTTCTCTGGTTTCCCCAGGAGGACAAGACACAGGCACATCCTTCCACCTCATTCCAGCCACACCAAATCCGGTCCCCATCATCGTGCGTAATGTGCATTGGGAAAGGTCAACGGCATTAAACTGATTGGTGACGGGAAACCTGATTTCACTGTCGCCCGGACGCCATATCACTTTCTCGGGAAACCATACAGGGCTAAAAAGAACCCTCATGGCCCAGAAATAGGGTTTCGGCAGCAAATCAGCGGTCACAACCCCCCAGTCGTTATCTTCTGCCCAAACGACCCACCCCCATGGGTTGTCCCCTATGCCTGCGCACAACCAAGGGAAATATGCCCCACCGAGGCAACTCGGCTCCGAGCGCAGAAACCCCCATTCCCGCCTCAACCTGTCAATGAACACCTGGAGAGAGTTCTTGCCAGTGGCTCCATCCTCCGGGAAATCGTCAATAATGGACGAGTAGGGTGCGTTCAGCAGGTCAGGCATCATGTTCATGATGCCGTATTCAGAACTGAACCACACACCGCTCCATCCTCTCTTCATTGCCTCCTCACGCGTGATGGTCTCCATCTCGCCCGTCCACGCCTTGGGGTTTGTCACTGATCCGGTCTTTAGAAAATCCTTGACCAGTTTGAAACTGTAATGAGTGTCGCCGATATCACCGACCCGGACCTCGAATATACCCTTTATCTTGTTCGCAGGGCCAGGCGGCGGAAACATCGTCGGGCGAGCCGGATCGAGGGTCTTGGCAAGAGAATGGAATATTCGCAAGTGATGATACCCCTGTTCGGAAACGGCAGCGCTTTCAGGCATGTTCTCGTTGCCTATGCTCCAAACCATCACCGATGGATGATTGCGGTCACGAACTATACCGGCCATGATTCTGTGAAGCGCAGGGCCTACCCACTCCGGGTCATGAATGTAGTTCGTGCCCCAGTCCACAGGCAGTTCCTGGAGAAGATATATTCCCATCTCATCGCACAAATCGGCCAAGCACCTCGGCCCAAGATAATGCGTGCGTATGGCATTAACGTTAGCTTTCTTCATCAGCGCCAGATTTCTGCGAAGCCACTCCTCGGGGGTGTAAAGACCGTGTTCAGGATGATATGTCAGATGATTCACTCCCCTGAATTTTACTGGTCTCCCGTTGAGCAAGGGCTTTCCATCCTCCAAGGTGAAACGCCTGAATCCAACTCTTGCGCTGAGCTCCTGACGAGGCATTCCTCGGACCGACAGAAATAAGCGCGCACGATACAGATTTGGATATTCATCATTCCACAGGAGTGGTTTTCGGCAGGTCAAACCGAAGCTCACCTTTGCAGACGCGCCCGCAGGGCACCGCACAGTCCTTGATGATGAACCTTTGTTCCGCCCTCGTTCATCCTCGAGCACAAGTTTGAGCGCACACCTTGCCGCGCCGTCAGTAGTATTTCGAATAGTCACTTCCGTGTAAAGCGTGCCGCGCTGAAGAGTCCTGTCAAGCTCAGGCCGAAGCGTCCACTCTTCCACGTGGCACCGCTCGACTGCAAACAGGCAGGCGTGCTGCGTCAGACCAGCGAATTCGCATGAATGGCGCGGCATGTCCATCCTCACATACTTGTGGCGTCTCAGCAACCTGACGGCTATAAGTGCCTCGCGCCCGGCTTTGACATGCTCTGTCACGTCCCATTCGGCGGGCGTCAGGCCGCTCGTATGCTCACCCAGAAGAATACCATTCACATACACACGGCCGGCCGGATAAATCGAATCGAAGCGAATGAATATCCTTTTGCCCCGCCATTCCTTAGGAATACTGATACGCCGCCGCAAGACCGCCCCATCTTCCTGGTCAATATGTTCGAGCGACACTCTGTTCCAGTCAGGAATACCCTCGACGGTGCGCTCAGGATCCCACGAAAACACTTTTCCGGGTTGTACGACCGTGG
>CALETX010000139.1 GCA_937920455.1 uncultured bacterium | reverse complement strand
CCGATCCGCAAACAGGTCCAACTGCTGCTCCTTGATCCGGTTCTCACTCCCGCCTCGCCCGCAGCAGACATCGTAATATAGCTGCTGTGGATCGCCCTCCAGGTTGGTGGTCACATACGGAGGGTCGCTGCCCTAGTCAGTTCGATCTATTGTACCAGCAACATGCCACTGTCACTGGTTGCGTCGCCTCATGCAAAATCAACATCGGTTAAAGTGAATTCGCCAACCTCTTTCTCCTCACTCCGTTCAATATTAGGTCTAGCCAAGGCGGAGCCAGAGAAACGCGCACGCTGTCACCGATGACTGTGACTCGTCCAGGCCAGTGAGAACTCCCGTCCGGAAGGTTGGTGTTTTCAAGTCAAAACTGGCTGCTTATCCACCGTGCGAGGTTGCTTTCCGAAGTAATTTTCGCGGTGAAGAAAATAGAGCTGGCCGCATAAGGCAGTGCGGGCACACGGCCTGGAATACCTTTGCGCTGATCCATGCTTGTATTCTTCAGCCCGGAGCTGCGGTAAGTCTCTATTCACTAATGATGGTGGGCTGGCACAAGTGGGAGATGCTGCCATTTCTTTTTCTGCCTCGGACGCTCATTCTACAGGGCGCCTGAAAAACCTTGTTGCATTTTTTGAGGATGGGGGCAATTAGCAAAGCTTCTACGTGAATGGGAAAAAAAACAATCTTGTTTCGGGCAATCTGACGCAAGGCATACTGTCCCTCGCAGGTCCAATGCTCGCGAGCGCCGTTTTGCAGCACGCGCAGAGTCTGGTTGACCTTTTTTGGGTTGGAAGGCTGGGTTCCGAGAGCGTCGCGGCGGTTGCGTTGGCTGGGGTAGTGCTGATGGCGCTATTTCCGGTGGTCATGGGAATCTCGACCGGCACACTTGCGCTTGTCGCGAGGGCCGTGGGCGCGGAAAGAGTTCAAGATGCCTCAGCAGTCGTTCGCCAGTCCATTCTGCTTGCTGGACTCATGGGCATTGTGGCCGGTGTCGCGGGCTGGATATGGGCCGGCGGCCTCTGCGCCATTCTGGTGGGATCTGCTACCGCCGGTTCATCGCATGCTCATCTGCTGGCGGCCAGCTATCTGCGGATCTCATTCCTGGGCAGCATAACTATCTTCTTCTTCTTTACCGTTTCGAGCGTCTTTCATGCCGCCGGCCGGGTGGCAGTGCCGATGTGGGCAATGGCGATTTCCAATGTCGTGAACATTATTCTCGATCCTCTTCTGATTTATGGCCTTCTTGGCTTTCCGAGACTGGGGGTGAGCGGCGCGGCGCTCGCGACGGTCGTGTCACAGGCTGTGGGCGCGATAATGGTGGGGATGCCGCTGGTGAAGGGAAGAGTCGGTTTCCGCGCGCAGTTGTTTCCATTGAGGCTGGATATTCCCCTGATGTGGAGAATTGCGAGAATAGGGTTGCCAAGCATGGGCCAGCTTCTTTCAAGAAACCTGATGGCGATGGCTCTCATGAGCCTGGTAGGACGCTGCGGCACTGCGGCTCTTGCTGGCTACGGCATCGGGACCCGATTTCACATAATAGCTCTGATGCCGGCTTTCGCGTTCGGAAACGCGGTTGCTCCTATTGTGGGGCAGAATCTGGGCGCCGGGAAACCTGAACGGGCGTCTGCCGCGGCATGGCTTGCATCAGGATTTGCGACGGCGGTCATGGCTGTCATCGCTGTTTGTTTCTTTTTCTTCGCGAGGCCGTTGGTGCGGATTTTTGATGCTTCGCCGGCCGTGGTGGATGTGGGCGGAGATTATCTGAAAATAGTTTCGCCATTCTATGTTTTCTCGATTACAGCCATTGTGCTTGGCCGGGCCCTGCAGGGAGCAGGCGACACGATTCCGCCAATGATCTTGACCCTTGTGAGTCTATGGGGGCTTCAAGTTCCTCTTGCTGTGGCTCTTTCGCGTGTTGTGCGGCCGCCCACAAGAGGAATATGGTGGGCTATCGCGATTGCGGTGACAGTCCATGGGATCCTTGTTGCCTCCTGGTTCCTGCAGGGAAAATGGAAGCACAAGCGTGTATAGCGCAAGATGATATAAGTCTTGCATCGCGGCGGATATGTCCGACTTAAACGCCCGTACATCTTCGCCGAGGAGGCCGTGCTTTTGGATAGAAGGGTTGATGTTGCCGTTGTCGGCGCAGGTCCGGCGGGTATGATGGCGGCTTTGGCTGCCTCGCGGCTTGGCGCAAAAGTCGCCCTTTTTGAGCGTCAGCCTTTCGCGGGGGCGAAGCTCTGTGCTTCCGGAGGCGGCCGCGGCAATCTGACCAACACTCTGCCAGCCGATGTTTTTTTAAAGCGTTTCGGGAATAAGGCGCGATTTGTTGCGCCGGCTCTCCGTTTCTTCGGTTCTGAAAGGCTGACTGAATTCCTTAACGATCTTGGCGTTCGACTCCGCGTTGAAGACGGCTGGCGTGTTTATCCGGCGTCAGGCAGGGCTTCGGACGCACGGGACGCACTGTTGCGCCGGCTGGCTGAATGTGGGGTTTCGGTGTTCACTAGCTCAGAGATTGAGAGCCTGATTATCAAGGACGGAAGAGTGTGTGGAGTGCGGGCGTCGGTCGGGACTTTTTCCTGCAGGTCGGTTCTGCTTGCAGCGGGCGGAATGACGCGGCCAGACCTGGGCGGGTCGGACTCCGGCTATCTCCTTGCGAAGCAGGCGGGGCATTCCATAAGAGGACCATTTCCTGCTCTTGCGCCCATACGGACTTCTGATCTGTGGACCGGCTCGCTGGCCGGGGTGGTTATTCAGAACGCCCGTCTTCGCATCAAAGCAGATGGCAAGAAGCTGGTTTCGCAAGGCAGCATGCTTTTCACGCATTCTGGCGTTTCCGGCCCTGCGGTGTTGGACATTTCCGGGTTCGTGGCGGAGCTGCTGTGCGGCAAAGATGCGGTTGAAATCCTCATGGATTGTGAACCAGGCGCAGACGAGGAGGAATGGTTTGGGAGGGTTCAGAGGTGGCGGAACAGCCATGGCGCGAAGAAAGTGGCAAACCTCCTCGACTCGATTCTTCCAGGCTCGTTCGCCATGGCTGTGATGCAGGCTGCTGGTGTGAGCATGTCGCGCGTTGCTGCCGAACTTACGGCCGGCGAGACGAAACGGATCATTCAGGCCCTAAAGGCATTTCGCATGACCGCAGTCGGAACTGGAGGATTTGATGAAGCCATGGTAACGCTCGGGGGTGTTGATGTGAGTGAGGTGGACGCAAAGACGCTCTCAAGCCGGAAGGTTACCGGTCTCTTTTTCGCAGGCGAGATTCTTGATGTTGACGGCCCTACTGGTGGATTCAATTTGCAATGGGCCTTCTCAAGTGGAAGGCTGGCCGGGCACTTTGCCGCAACGCAGGTTGGATGATAGAACAAGGTGAAGGGAGAAACGGAGGATGAATCAGGGAACGGCAGATATGGAGTGGAAGGAGATTGTTCGTCGGCGTAGGGCGATACAGTGGGTTGTTCTGCCGCTGACGGTTATGGTAATTGGATTGGGATGGAAATATCCGGCTCTGGGCTTTGTTGTGCCGGCCGTGATCATCATGGGTATTGCCGGCGGATTCTTGAGGGGGCGGTATGTGTGCGGGAATCTATGCCCGCGTGGCGCTTTTTTCGACAGGATAATCCATCCGATCAGTAGAAACCGCCCTTTGCCTTCTTTCCTGAAATCGCCTGTTTTTCGGTGGTTGGTATTAGTAATACTGCTGGGTTTCATGGCGTACAGGGCGCTTCAGAATCCCACTGATTGGCGGCACTGGGGTCATATTTTCTGGATGATGTGCGTTATAACCACGACTATTGGCGTGATCCTGGGCATTCTTTTCAAAGCTCGCGCGTGGTGCCAGTTCTGTCCGGTTGGCACGATTCAAAACGCGGTTGGCGGCGGTAAGCATCTGTTGGAGTATGATGGTTCCCGTTGCAGGCTTTGCAAAGTGTGCGAGCGCGCATGTCCGATGGGGCTGCCGATCGTGTCTTGGAAGGACGAAGGTGTGGTGCGGGAACGCGATTGCCTGAAATGCTCTGAATGCGCCGCCGTCTGTCCTGTAAAAGTTCTGTCCTGGCCGAGAAAGCGTATAAAGGCGATTGGGGAATTCGGCGGCGAGAAGATGCCTTGACTGACTCATGGGGCTTTGTGCAGTGTATATGATCTGGGGGTAGATTTACTGGGGGCAGGCGAACATGAGCAGGCGTTTCGGATTGTGCGTTATTATTGCCGTGGCACTTGCGGTATCGGCGCGCGGCGGCGAAATACACGATGCGGCCAGGCGGGACGCGGCTGATCAGATCAAAGCGCTGCTGACCGCGGATGGTGACCTGGTCAACGCTGTAGATGACGATGGAAACACTCCGCTGCATTGCGCTGCTGAGGCCAACGCGACGAAAGCCTGTGTCGAGCTGATTGCGCGCGGGGCCATGCTGGATGTAAAGAATGCCAAAGGACTCACTCCTTTTCAGGTGGCGGTTCGGACCGGCGCATCAGCAGTGGTGGAGCTCCTGACCAAGCGTACTCCGGCAGTTTATCGCGAGGCCTCGCTCGACGCCACGATAGAGCGCGGCGAGAAGGCTTTTAATGAGAACGACTTGCTCCAGGCTTACAACATCTTCAATGTTCTTCTGAAAAGGGATCCTGGAAATGAAAGGATAAATTTCGGACTGGGGCTCACGTGCAGGTCGTTGGGGGATCTTGGACGCGCGCAGATGGCTTTTTGAGCGTGTGTTACAAATCAATCCTGGCAATGACAGGGCCAGGTTCGAGCTGGCAAGGCTGCTGGCCGAGCGTGGCGACAAAGATGCGGCCAGGGCCGAGCTTGAAACCATACTTAGTCACGGTGTGAAGGATGAGAATGTGCGTCGGCGCATTGATGGCATGCTGGCGGACCTGAGGCGCGGGGGAGGGTCGTTTAGATCAGCATCAAGGATCGAAGCGGGTGTTTTCCACGACGACAACGTCAATATAGGGCCCGACTCGGAAAATATCAGGATAGCTCCGATCATCTTCGGCTCCAAACGGATAGAGAGTCTTTCCGTCAAGGAGTCATCACGTCCGCGCGAGGCTGACGGCGCGTATTTGATGGTAATGGGAAGCGGAACCTACGACGCTGGTTCGCCGGGCGGATGGGCGGTAATATGCCAGGGAGGCGGGTATGCCAACGCCTTGGACGGGGAACACGATCACGAGGTCATGTATGTTCATGGCGGAGCAGGACTGAGGCTTTCGACGCCAAAGGCGGTTTTTCAATCGCCTGTCTCCGTGGCTCACATCAACAGCGGGGGCGAACCGCTTGCCAATGTGGCGGGCATTACGCCGTCTGTAACATTTGCAGCCGGCCGCGAATCAAGGTTTCTTCTCACAACATCAGTGGGGGTTGATTACCGAGATTACGACAGATACGATGCACGCGATGGTCTATATCTGACGGCTGGCGGGAGTGTCCGTCATATTTCAGAGAACGGGAAGATTATGGTGGCTCTTGGGCTGACCGTGTCCAGAGATGAGGCAGATGAGGCGATATACTGCGCGGATGGTTTGGCATGGCATTTCAGCGTGGAAACTAAGATCCTTGACAGCTTTTCACTTTACGGTCGCGTCCGTTTTGCCGAATCCGATTATGACGAAAAGGAGCCTCTGGCGCCGGAACGACGGACGGACAGGCTGAGGCAGTTTGTCGTTGGTGTGAGTCGGATGATTACGGCCAAGTCCGGCATTGACGTGAATTATCAGGACGTTTCCAACGAATCAACGTTCGATCTGTATGAATACACAAGGCATGTGACCAGCGCCGGGGTGTTCTGGGCTTTCTGAAGCGCGTTGCCGGCGGGATTCGTGACATCATGAAGGTGAACATCAAAGACATCTCGCCGGTCTGGGCTGTGGGGTTGATCCTGACGTTTGTGTGCATGGCGCTTTTTGTTTCGAGTTCGGCTTTTGTTCAGGCCATATCCCACTATGGCTATGACGCTCTGATCCGACGATTCTGCTCCAAGCCTAAATCCGCGTCCGTGGCGATCGTGGATCTTGACGACGGCAGTCTTGTCCGTTACGGCCAATGGCCGTGGCCTCGATACCGTGTTGCGAGGCTCACGGAACTCATTTTTGAAGCGGGAGCAAAGGTGGTTGCTTTCGATATAGTCTTCGCCGAGCCTGACCGCACGTCTCCCGTCATGTTGGAAAAGGATATCAGCAGCCACTTCAACCTGCCCGTCAAAATCGAGGGTATCCCTGAGGAACTGACGGATTTCGACGTCATATTTGCAGAAGCATTGAGGAAGGGCAACGCTGTGCTGGGTTGTGGAATGGTGGTTTCTGATGAGGTATATACCGGCGAGTTGGCGGAAGATCCGGGCTATGCGGGCCAGGTCGTGCCGGTGTGCAAGGGGTTTAGCGGCGATATTTCCGAGCATCTTTTTCAGTCTCGCGACATCAGGCTTGCGCTCCCGCTGATTGCGGGCGCCGGCCGGACGGCATTTGTTAATGCAAATCCGGACTGGGACAATGTGATTCGAAGCAGTCCACTTGTCTGGCAATACGGGTCACGGATATATCCCTCGCTTAGCCTGCAGGCTGTTCTGACATTTCTCGGTTTTCCAAAGTGCCGTGTGAGATTCGTTCGTCAGGGAGTGGAAGGGATCGAATTGAAAGACCGGTTTATTCCCACGGACCGAAGGTCCTGCGTAGTCATTAACTACCGGAAACCCGAAGAGAAGGCTGCCGGTTATCGAGGTGATTTTTATTCTTCGTTTCCGCGGTATTCGGCGGCGGACATTCTGGACGGCAAACTGCCCGAAGGATCTCTCGATGGCAAGATAGTATTTGTCGGGAGCTCGGCTGTGGGCCTCAAGGACATCAAGGCCACTCCCGTTTCTCAATTCTTGTCTGGCGTAGAGGTGCATGCCACGATCGTGGACAACATTCTTGCCTCCGACCTGTTGCTTCTGCCGGACTACATAGACGGAGTGCATTGTCTGGCGATACTGCCGGTAGGGGTGTGTCTTGTGGCCGTGATAGCGCGTTCTCGGTCATGGGTGTCATTTATCTTTGCGCTGGTCGTTGTTGCATTGCTTGTAAAAACGAGCACCGCCCTGATTGACAGATGGCATGTGGTCTTTGTTCCAACCTGGGAAATCATAACTGTCGGCATTCTATATCCGACTCTCACCACGATAAAATTCTGGCAGGAAGAACAGCAGAAAAAACGCGTCCGGGACATGTTTGGCACGATGGTGTCACGCACTGTCTTGCAATATCTCGAAAGCCATCCGGAAAGCTTCTCGCTGAGCGGCAGAAGAGTGGATGCCACGATATTCTTTTCGGACGTGGCGGGCTTTACCACCATTTCCGAGAAACTCGAGCCTGAACGCCTTTCCGACCTGTTGAACAGTTATCTCAGTCCGATGACCCATATCATCATGGAACGCGGGGGTTATGTGGACAAGTACGAAGGTGACGCCATAATGGCCGAGTGGGGGGTCCCGTTTTCAGTAGCTGATCATGCTGTTCAGGCATGTCTGGCTGCCATCGAACAGCAGGAGAAACTGGAGGAAATAAGGCCGGCTTTGCTTGCGAAATTCGGATATAGGATTGACGTCCGGATGGGATTGAACTCAGGTCCGGTCACGGCGGGCAACATGGGATCCGACAGGAGGTTTCAGTACACGGTGATGGGCGATGCTGTCAATTTTGCGGCCCGTCTTGAGCCGGCCAACAAGGATTACGGCACCAGAATACTCATCGGTGAGGCCACATTCCTGGCAGCAAAGGGGGCCATAGAGGCCCGTTTGCTGGACAAGATCGTAGTTCAGGGCAAGAGTGTTCCGGTGGCCATCTATGAGCTGGTTGGCAGAAAGGGGCAGGTTTCGAAGGAACGCCTGAATATTCTGCGGTTTTACGAGGAAGCCCTCCGTTTGCACTGGGACCGCAGATGGGAGGATGCCCTCCACGTGTTGGACGAGGCTTTGAAGCTTGACCCTTCCGACAGGCCGTGTAGGATGCTTTACGACCGGATTCGATGGTATCAGGAGAATCCGCCGCCGTCCGATTGGGCGGGAGAATACGTCAGGGGGCGGAAGGACTGAGCCCGAAACCGCGGTAGAGAGGTCTCTATGTCCAAGATTCTACTGGCCAGCAGCGAGAAGGGCACTCTAAGCATCCTTACCAATCTTCTTAAAACGGAAGGATTTAAGACAGTTTCAACCCAGGACCGCCAGAAAGTACCGGCTATGGCCGAAGATGAAGGGCTGAGTCTCTTGGTCTTTGACGCTGCTGCCAAGGCTGATTTGGAAATCCTGGAGTCTGTGCGCTCCGCTCGTCCAAATTTGCCCGTGATCCTGATAATCAAGGGGGGGGCGGCGGATATTGCGGGAGCTGCGCAGGCGGTCGGCGCGTTTGCGATAATGGAAAAGCCGTTGAAGGTGGATAAATTGCTCGCCGAGGTACAAAGAGCGGTTGACTTCAGCGACATGACGTTGAAGGAGAACATCAATTTGAACCTCCAGTTAGAGGCGGTCTATCCTTTCGAAGAGATAGTTGCGGAGAGTCCGGCCATGCGCAGCGTATGCGACATGCTCAGTCGAGTGGCTCCGACTGACATAACCGTCCTGCTGATCGGGGACAAGGGCACTGGCAAGGAAACCGTCGCAAGAGCCATTCATGCAAGGAGCAGGCGCAAAGACAAACCCTTTGCCGCGGTTCTTTGTGAAGCTTCCGAAGCCGAAGCACTTTTGAAACCCGGGGGCCCGCTGGAAACAGCCGCTGGCGGCACATTGTTTCTCAGAGAAGTTGAAGCGCTTCCGCTTCAGATCCAGGATACGCTGGCTGTGGCGCTCCAGGAAAGGAAGCACCCTGCAACCCAGAAGGCCATTGACCTGCGGGTGATTGCTTCGACCCGCGAAAACATTGACCCGCTTGTGGCCAGAGGCAAGTTCAGCAGCGCTTTGTACAAATTGCTCCGCGTGATCGTGATCAGAATTCCCCCCCTGAAGGCCAGGAAAGAGGATATAATGCCGACTGTGCGGGCCACTTTGCGCAGGCTTTTGGGGGAGGAGAAGGCGTTGCCGTCCCTGGATGCCAAGGTTGTCGAAGCATTCGAAGCGTATGACTGGCCTGAGAACGCGCGATCCGTGGAGGCAGTATTGAAGCACGCCATCGCGAACGCCTCTGGCAACAGGATCATGCTGGAGAACCTGCCGCAAGAACTCAGAGCCGAGTAACCGCCGCACGGAACCTTGGCTCCGCCAGCAAGATAAGAACGGCTCCAGCCGGATCGAACGTTGACAATTTCCCCACATTTATAAATCCGTTCAAAAGTTGGAGCGTTGAGCAACCGTGATATCCTTATTCCTCGAGGCAATCCTCCTTCCCTCCATAAGCCTGGTTTGTAATCTCCTGAACCCAACCTTACCCAAATAGGGGACAGGGGACACGACTGCGTCGTTCTCGGTCTTGATGGTTCTGTAAGGCCTGTTGGGCGGTCATGACCGAGGGCAAGGAGAGGTTGTATAGATGTAAAAAAGCCGATTTTGCCGTAGAAATGCACTTCTTGGACATAGCCTGGCGCCAGCACCGCTGATTATATCTCTTAGTGGCTTATCAAACCACATAGGTTACCGAAACTTACGCGGAATCGCCTTGTTACTGTTCTCGTTGCCAAGATAATGCGGCCGGCAAATCAACTCGTCCCAACGCGCTTTTTTTTCAGGCTGTCTGAGTCGCACTAGAACTCTCGGCAATACTTCTTGAGTGCTTCCACGTTTCTGTTTTCATGCCAACGTCGCAGCATAAGGGCGATCAACTGTCCAGCTTGATCCTCCAACGCGTTCCCTATTAGCTAATTCCACCCCGCCAAGACACAGCCTTGGGCTGGGGGGACGTGTTCGATGCGCACCACGTTCGGCCAGCGGATTTCATAGGCGGCTGTGGCCGAGGTCCACCTCTACCGGCGTTTTGGGCGCCGGCGGCGGGGCCGGGCCGCTTTCGGTGCTTTCATGCGGCCGGAATCCGGCTCGAATAGGCCAGTTGCGGGATTGCCTCGTAGGAGGTGCGCCGCAGACCGCGCCCCACCACCTGCTCGCACAACAACTGCGAGGTGAAGGCGCGCAAGCCCATGATGTGCGTGACGGTCTTGGTATCCCAGCCCTCGGAAAGCATGCCGACCGAGATGACGTTTTGAATCTGCTCGCCGGGCTGCCCCACTTTGCCGACCGTGTCAATCATTTGGTGCAGGCGGTTGAGGCCGCCGATCCAGACGGTGGCTTCTACGGCGATGTCTTTCAGGCCGCGCTGACGCAGGTATTT
>CALETX010000138.1 GCA_937920455.1 uncultured bacterium | reverse complement strand
TGCGCGAGGTTGAGGAGAATGTGGTTTTGCTGGATGATGTGCAGTTTGTGGACAAGGACAACGCTGGTGATCCAGCGATGAACGGGACGGCGGAGCATCCGTGGGATGAGGTGAACGAGGGAGTTGCGGCGGCGTCTGGGGAGAGGAATGTGTACGTATTTGACAGCGATTCCGGGAACTACCAGGAGACGGTGGTGTTGCCGGACGGGACGAAGCTTTATGGGAGCGGGACGACGATAAAGGGGCTTGGGGGGAAGAGTTTTCCGGCGACGGAGCATCCTGTGCTTGAGGGTGATGGGACTGGGCCGGTTGTTACGATGGGTGAGAACACAGTGCTTGCCGGGTTCAGGATAATAAACAACACGCCAGTGACGGACGTGTGGGTGTTCTCTCCGAACGGGCATCCGGCCTACAATGTGGCCGGTGCCGGCATTGTGGCGGTGGATAAGTCCGATTTGACGATCAAGGACAACATAGTGGATGGGGCGACGTGGGGGGGAGTGATAGTTGACACACTCACCGGCGCAGACGATTCGTTCGCGGCATTGATAGAGGGGAACCAGTTTATCAACAACTCGGAAGCGGGCCTTGTGCTGGACACGCGTGGGGGTAGCGGGACTTATGACGTGTTGTTGCGAGACAACGAGTTTAGCTGGAATGGATTTATTGGGCTTGGAGTTGACGCTCGTGCTTACGAGACGGCGCGTTTGGAGGTGGACGGAGCTGCCGCATCTAGGAACGGCGACCATGGCATATGGATAGAGGAGGTTTCATCGGACGCCCCTGCCGGCGGGCGCGCTGGGATTATTCTGAATGATATTGCGGCCAATGAGAACTACGGAGACGGCATTCATATTGAACGCGGGGCGATTGTGACGGCTAACGAAGATGCGATCCTGCAGATGACGAACATCGAAGCATCGAACAACAGCGGCAACGGCATCTACGTGGCACGAGGAGCAATGGCCGGCGATGGCATGGCAATGGTGAAACTGGACTCCATTACAGCGAATGGGAATATGGGTATCGAAGGCATTTATATCGTGCAGGGTGCTGTTGTTACCGAGGGATACGCCTTTCTTTCAGTCCGGAATGTTGTGGCGAATGAAAACCCCTGGGACGGAATATGGGTGGAAGACGGAGCAAGGGCGGTGACCGGTACGGCTGTGGCATTTTTCTATAACATCCGGGGAGAAAACAACAACCACTACTCGGCCTTGTGGGTGGACTCGGGCGCAAGTTGCGTGAGAGGCACTGCAGCCATGAACGTGAACAACATCACAGCAATCAACAACGGCTACGCGGGGCTGTGGATTGGCAAAGGCGCCGTGGTTTCGCAAGGAGAAGCGATTCTGGAGATAGGCTCCGTAACTGCCATATCCAATAGCGCCGAAGGCGTCTATGTCCGCCGGGGCGCTGTCGTTTCTGACGGACATGCCTACGTCCTCATGAACAACATTATCGCCCAGTACAATGGCTACCAAGGCGTCTATGTCGACACGGGCGTTGCTGCTTCTGAGGGAATAGTATACGTATATATGCAAGACATTACCGCCCAGCACAACGGCGACGAAGGCGTCTATGTCGGCACGGGCGCTGTCGTTTCTGACGGAGTTGCCTACGTCATCATGAACAACATTACCGCCCAGCACAACGGCGCCGAAGGCGTCTATGTCCGCCGGGGCGCTGTTGTTTCAGAAGGAATGGCCGATCTATACATGAATAACATCACCACAATTTCAAATAGTTATGCTGGTATGCGTGTTGACTATGGGGCCGAGGCGGCAAATGGAGATGCAGGGTGTAGTGTACGCGCCGTAACCGCTTACTTCAATGCTGACGACGGCGTGATGATCGATCACGGCGCAATCGCGGGCCAAGGCCGGGCTGGCATTTACATATACTGGGTTGACGCAAGCAGCAACTATGATGACGGTCTGTTCGTGGGCTATGGGGCTGAAGCTCGGGAAGGAACGGCTGAATTACATCTGAACCGTGTCTCGTGCGATGAGAATGCGGACCTCGGGTTGTGGATACTAAGAGGAGCGGCCGTGACTCATGGCGACGCCACAGCATTGATAACATTAACATCCGCCAACAACAACGGCGATAGCGGAATTGACATCACTGAAGGCGCTCGGGCGAGCATAACCGGGACTGCCTCGAC
Source organism: uncultured bacterium (assembly GCA_937920455.1). Lineage (GTDB taxonomy): Bacteria > Verrucomicrobiota > Kiritimatiellia > UBA8416 > CALETX01 > CALETX01. Next base: position 4,744 of record CALETX010000138.1, on the reverse strand, counting down.
CTATGTTCAGAACGTCGCCGCTACTGACAACGGAAATCATGGAATAGTCTTCCATGGTTATCCTGCCGACTCGCAGCCAGGAGCCATGTCAACATTGAACTTTAGATATGTTGACGCAAGCTTCAACGCAGGATACGGCATTCGTTTTGATATTGGCAAGTTCCGACCAGGGGTAATTCAGAACGAGACTTGGTCAGACGTAACCACGGATGGCAACGGCCTGGGCGGGGTCTGGACGCCATGACGCTTTTCTGAAAATCCGTTTGTCGTCAGGCCGGAAATCTCCTTCGATTCCGGCCTGATGGCTTTTATGATCTGAGCTGAAGTTGCCGAAGAGGCGGCTCTACAATAATGCGAGATTTTGCTGTTGAGACAGCGCCACCGACATGCGCGGCAAGCAACATGTTTGCTGTCAATGCATTAGAACGACAGTAGTCAAATGCATTGCAGTTGGATTTTCACTTTCTTGTGACGGGCCTGATTTTCTGAACAGCTCAACTTACAGGCAGTTATAAAGGTCTCTGTGGCCTGAAAGCAGAATCTGTGGTCAAGCCGTGGCGCACAACCCCTTTCCTGCTGTTCTTTTTCGCCTTGCGCTGGATATTCTTTAAAGTATTAAACCGACGTATGGAGCCGTGTAACATCACCACCACACGGCATGGGCAGCAGTGGAGGTAATATCTCATGCGCTCAGATTTTTTTGCACAAGCAGTTGCCGCAGCACTGCTCTTTTCTCTAACCATGAACGCAACAGCATCTGACAATGGAAGAGGAAGACACAAGCAAATCTACGCGGCGCCCGTTCCGGGCAAGGTTGTCATAGACGGAAAACTTGACGATTGGGATCTTTCGGGGCAGATCGAAATGTTCGTGGTCCAGGCCACGCGCGCAACACAGAGCGCGAAGTTTGCACTTATGTATGACCAAGACGCTCTGTATCTTGGCGCTGAGGTCAACGACCCGACGCCGATGATGAATATGCAGGATCCCGCTGTGAATCCGGAGAGAGGCTGGGACGCGGATTCCTGTCAGTTTCGCCTCACAATTGACCCTTCCATCGGATACCCTATCCTCGACGAGAGCGCATGGAAATACAAAGGCAAAGAGGAAGACAAACGCGACGACATTGTGCATCTTACCCTTTGGTATTACACACCCAAAAGTGAACCGCAGTTGAACATGCTTCTCGGCATGACCTATCGCGAACCTCCCAATGCTCCGCGAGGAATGGTGCCTCCTGATCAATACCAAGCCAAATACCTGGAAAGAGAAGACGGAAGTGGTTACTCATTTGAATACCGCATCCCATGGAAGACACTCAACGCCAAGGCCCCGCTCAAGGCCAACGATGTAGTTGCCGCTACCGTTCAGTTCAACTGGTCCAGACCTGACGGCCAGCACACTGCCGGCGGGTCTGCGTGGGCATATGACGTTATGCGCTCGCCTGGCTTCCCCTTCCAAAGCACTGCATGCTGGGGCAGACTGATCTTCTCGCCAAGCGGCAACATTGACCGAAAACTCGTGGAAGCCGGGGTGCCGCCTGACAGGCCGCTGCCTCTCGAATTTTCCTACAATCTTCCGGAAGATGCTGAATGCACCATTCAGCTTTTCAACGAGAAAAACGAGAACGTCCGCATCCTGGTTGCACAACAGCAACGAATGGGAGGCAGGAACACTGAGCGGTGGGATGGCTGCGATGACTGGGGCAATGTCCTGCCGGCCGGAACCTACCGATGGCGCGGAATCTACCACGCTCCGATCAAAGCCGAGTACCGCTTTTCTGTACACAACTCAGGAAACCCGCCCTACCCCACAGCAGACGGCAAAGGCGGCTGGGGGGGCGACCACGGCGTGCCTCAGGCAGTTGCCGCTTTTGAGGATGGGATCCTGATTGCATGGAATGCGAGTGAATACGGCTGGGGAATCATCCGCACAGATTTCGAAGGCCGCAAACAATGGGGCTGCAACTATGACGGAACGCATATTGCAACCGACGGCGAAACTGTTTTCAGCGCCGGCGGTCACGGCTTCACGCGCAGTCCAAATATCCAGCTTATGACCGTGCGCGAAGCGCGGCCGGTTCAGATCGGCGGCAAGGGCGAAATTGCTGCTCCGCCAGGCGGCGACGAAAAAAGCAACATCGTAAGCGGATTGGCATGCGACAATAACTTCCTATATGCAAGTTATAAGGCAAGAAACATTGTGGCACAATTCGACGCAAGAACCGGCGCCCTGATCGCCACATGGAACGTATCGGAGCCTGAACGGCTTGCTGTTCTGCCGGACAATGCCCTCGCAGTCATCAGCCAGGGAAAACTTCTGATCCTTTCCGAAGGCAAGATCCAAAAAACCATCTCTGATCATATTGATGAGCCAACTGGGGTGGCGTTTCATTCAGGGGAGATTTTTGTGGCGAATCGCGGAAAACTGATGAATGTGTCCGTGTTTTCGGCGGTGGACGGCAAGTATTTGCGATCTGTCGGCAAAGAGGGAGGGCGGCCCGCAAAAGGGCTCTATGACCAGAACGGAATGTACATGCCGGGCGGCATAGCAGTTGATAAGACGGGGCAGCTCTGGGTTGCTGAAGTGGCCGACGCCCCCAAACGCATAAGCGTCTGGGACGCCAAGTCCGGCGTTTTCAAGAAAGAGTTCTTCGGCGGATGTGATTACTTTGCCTATGGATACATTGATCCTGCTAAACCGGATGAAATTTTGGTTCATAACGTGATCTGGAAAATTGACTGGAAGAACTACAAAGTCACACCTGTCACGACAGTGTGGCGCAAGACTGAGCCTGCCATGATCCCTTATCTTGGTTCAGCGGCCTATGCTGCCAGCCCGAAAATCATTACTGCGGCAAACGGCAGACAATATATGTTCGGGAACAACTACGCCCACTTCTCCGGTCTTTATTACCGTGATGGCGATCTTTTCAAACCGCTCATAAGCAAGATACATGTTGGTTATGACTATATCGGCCCCGCGGGCATTCCATTCATGGATTCAGATCGCCAGAATTACCCCGAGGGCCAGTATTTCTGGCAGGATCAAAACAACGACTGTTGCGTCCAACCTGAGGAAGTGACATCTCTCAAAGGCACACCGTTAGACCGATTTGACATTGTCTGGGTTTTCCCCGACCTCTCGATCTTGCTTTCGTGCGGCTATATTCTAAGACCAGTATCAGAGAGCAACGGCATCCCTAAATACGATCTGGCCAAGGCCGAAAAATATTCCCTCCCTGTGAAATACAGCACCCTGCCAGCAGAGGACGGCGGGATATTTGCTTACGAGCCAAACAAGAATGGTCTGTCGCTGGCGCGCTGGGACAAGAACGGCAATCTCCTGTGGGGATACAGCGGTATTCCCTCCTGGCACGAATCCCTGAACATGGGAGTCACAGGACCCGGCAAACTGTGGGGCATGACAGGCTGCATGGGCAAAGCAGGCGACTTCCTGGTGTTCCAAACTTATTTCGGTCCGAACCATATCTTCCGAGCTGACGGCATTTATATCGGCGCTCTTTTGAACGACGGGCGCGTTATGACCGAACGCGGTCCATACGAGGGCCAGCCCGAAGGACAAGGCGGCTGGTTCGGCAGGCTCAAGATCGAGGAAGGCAAACCGGAACGATACTTTGTAATCGGCGGCGGTCAGGATGCTCGTGTGTGGGAGGTGACAGGGCTTGAAACCATCAAAGATCTCCCGGGCGGGACGTATGAGCACACTCCCGAAATGGTCGCCAAGGCTGAACAAGCTCTGCGCGAATACAAAATGGCGATGAATGCCGCCAACCAGATAGTAATCGGCAAGGACATCAGCTCTGCCAAAACAGTGGAAAAGGAGTTGGAGACCGGCGCGTTCTTCAGGGTCAAGGTTGCCCGTGATGAGCACAACCTGCTGCTGGATTACGAGGTCAAATCCGACATCATGCTCGTCAATGCGACGCCTGATCCGAAACTCCTCTTCAAAGGCGGTAACTGTATGGATATCCAGCTTGAAAACAGCCGTGGCGAACCTGTACGCGCCCTGGTGACCATGTACAATGGAAAGCCTCTTGCCGCACTGTACTTCCCGCAGGTCAAGGATTTCAAAGGCGAGCCAATAGTTCTAAACTCTCCAACAGGAAAAGAGTCGTTTGACAAAATCGCTTTCTTAGAGAACATCGGATTGAAATGTGAAAAGACTGACTCTGGCTTCCATGCCAGCGCAGCCATACCATTGGATGCCCTCGGCCTTGAACTGAAATCCGGACAGAAGATCAAGATGGACGTCGGCTATATTTTCGGAAATGCGCAGGGGATTGGAAAAGCGGTCAGGCGCGCCTACCTGTTCAACAACAGTTTCTCGGCAAATGTCATTGACGATATCCCTAACGAAAGCCGGTTGGAACCAAGCGAATGGGGCGAAGCTATTGTTGAATGACCGCTCCTATGCACGTGTGCCGGCTGTTTCGAGCGGCAGGCCTTACTGTCTGCAAATGAGACTGCTGCACATCAGCTTTTCAAGACGGCCACATCAAAAGCACCAAGACGAATCTCCCCTTGTACCTTGTGTCCGTCCAGCAGGCTTGTTGCCGGGTGAGGAATCTTTATGGTCTTCTTCTCCTCTGTGTGATTGATCAGAAATACAATCCGTTTCCCCTCACCCTCTCTAACGCACACCTCAACACCTTCAGGCGGAGAAACAAAAGCGGTAATACCGGCGGTTCGAAGAACCTCCTTCATCAGCGCGTCGTAGAATC
>CALETX010000137.1 GCA_937920455.1 uncultured bacterium | reverse complement strand
AACCGGCCGTGCGGGGAATGTCGCCAGTGCCGCCGGGTTCTGACGCTTCGTCACCCTGATCTGCACTGGGTTGAGCCTGAGAAAAAATCCAGGATCATTCCTGTTGAGCGCATTCGAGCGATGGGACAGGATCTGGCCACTACATCGTTTGCCTCGAAATGGAAAGCATGTGTTCTTGTGGCAGCCGATCGCCTTGGTGTCTCAGCGGCCAACGCTTTTCTCAAGACCCTAGAAGAACCTCCAGGCGACACTGTCTTTTTCCTGGTCACCGACAGTCCGCATTCGCTGCTGCCGACAATTGTTTCCAGATGCTGGAAGGTGATCCTGTCGGAGGCTGGCTTGGACAAAAAGGAAGATTGGCGCGAAAGTTTGTTGGCTATTCTGGCGTCCAGCGAGCGTGGCAGCGCTATTGCCGCGCTCGCCTCCGCTGAGGGTATGGAGGCGATACTGAAGGCTCAGCGTCTGAAGGCCGAAGAGGAGGAGAAAGCTGTGCAAGGTGCGGCTGGAATAGAGGAACTCGACAAGGAAACATTCGAGGCGCGAGTGCAGGCACGCTATCGTCAGAAGAGGATGGCAATATTGCGGTTTTTGTTGCTTTGGCAGAGGGATGTTTTGCTCCTTGTTTGCGGCGCGGCGCAGGATGTTCTGGAAAACAGAGATGCGATGGCCGTATTGAATGAGAAACGGGCGCGTCTTTCGTATCGTGAAGCGCTGGAAAACATTCAGATCATTGAGAAGCTCGCGGCGAATCTCGAACGTAACGTTCCTGAATCCGCGGCGTTTGCGGAGGCATTCCTCAGGTTGAAATGAGGTGACGACTCCTTGGCCGATCATTTTGTCAAGGTTGTGATAGATGATTGCACGCCTGTCTTGTGCGCGGCGCCTTCCGATATGGTGCTGCACGCCGGAGACAGATGCGTCATTGAGCGCCAGACCATCCAGGAGCTCGGAACTGTGGCAAAATCTGAAGAGGCGAGCGCTGGTGCGGCTGCGGGATCTCTCTGGCGGGTTGTCAGAAGGGCCACTCTTCAGGACATTGCGCGAGCCAAGGAAAATGCTATTCTAAACAGAATTGCGCTTGATGCTGTTGAGAAGGCAGTGGCCAGACACAAACTGCCGATCAGGCTTGTGCGCGCGCGCTACAGCTTTGACCGCAACGCCTTCCACGTGATCTTCACGTCAGATTTGAAGGTTGACTGCGCCAAGGCAGCTCAGGAAGCGGGAGCAGAACTGCGCACTACTGTTGAGATGAAGCCAATCGGCGCACGGGACGAGGCAGCAATTGTCGGAGGCATGGGGCCGTGTGGCAGACCGGTCTGCTGCGCGGCGTGGCTGCGCCGGTTTGACCCGGTCAATGTGAGGATGGCCAAGACACAAAGGGTCTCGCCGAATCCTGCAGTCATCAGTGGCATCTGCGGCAAGCTGAAGTGCTGTCTCAGATTCGAACAGCCCAGCTATGAGGAAATGGAAAAAGAGTATCCTGCTGACGGTGCGCCTGTCCAAACTCCGGAGGGCGCCGGAGTTGTGATGGACAAGAGCATTCTTTGCGGCTCGGTCCGAGTCAAACTTCAGAACGGCGCTGTGAGGGTGTTCGGACGCGGCGAGGTGAAGTGGAATGCGGCCGTAACTGCCGGTATGGCTGCGACAACGACAAAGGAAGAGGAAGAAGCTGACTGGTTTCCGTCAGACGAAGGACTGGAACATGACCAGGGATGAGATTCTTTCCCCTGTTGAGGGATCGCGACAAAATGAGAAGGAGACGAAGCAAGAGAGAAGGACGGCCTGAAGTTGTGGTTGTTGGATCTGTTGCGCTGGACCGTATCCAGACTCCTTTCGAAACAAGGCGGGACGTGCTTGGTGGTTCGCTCACCTACGCGGCCATGGCATCCTCACGCTTCGCGCCGACCGGCATCGTCGGGGTGGTGGGCGCCGACTTTCCGTCGTGTTGGATGACCCTGTTTGAGAAATCGGGCATTGATGTTAGAGGATTGGTGTCCAAGCCGGGGAGAACATTTCGATGGTCTGGGGTTTATGAGAATGACATGATCAGCCGGCGCACGCTGGCAACGGAACTGAACGTATTCGCGGATTTCAATCCGAAACTGCCTTTGGAATATACGTCTGCTCCGTTTATCTTGCTTGGCAATATTTCCCCCGCGCTTCAAGTATACGTTCTGGAACAGGTCAGGCGCCCTCGGTTTGTCGTAGCTGACACAATGAATTTGTGGATAAACACTCAGAGGCGGCTCGTAAAGAAGCTTGTCTCGCTGGTGGACGCGCTGATGCTGAACGATGAGGAAGCGCGTTTGTTAGCGGAGAGACACAGCCTTTCAGCATGCGCCGAGCTGCTTCTGTCATGGGGGCCTTCGCATCTGGTGATCAAGAAGGGCGAGCATGGGGCGATGCTTTTCAGCCGTCGCGGCATTTTTCTGGTGCCAGCGTATCCAGTGACCAAGCCCCGAGATCCGACCGGCGCAGGGGATACATTTGCCGGAGCGTTTATCGGAGCGCTGGCGGCATCTGGGAGGGTCAGCGATGGCGCCGTCAGGGATGCTCTTGTCTGGGGAAGCGTGATGGCCTCGTTTTGCGTTGAAAACTTCGGCGCTGATAAACTAGCCATGGTCGGTCAGAGGAATATCGTCCGCAGACGCAGAGATCTGATGCGGATGATCTCGGTCTGAAAGGGCCGGCAGCCGAGAATGCAGCTTATGAAATCGTTCTCGCTTCTCGTGAAACCTGCCTCGGCCGACTGCAATCTGGCGTGCGCGTATTGTTTTTACCTGAAAAAGAAGGCGCTATACCGAGGCAGTGCGCTTCGCATGAGCAACGCGGTGTTGGAGCGCATGATTTCATCGTACATGGCAACAAACCAGCCTGTGCACGCCTTCGGGTGGCAGGGCGGGGAGCCGACGCTCATGGGGCTGGATTTTTTCAGAAAAGTCACCGAGTTGCAGGAACGCTGCGGAAGAGGGGGATCCGTGGTCTCCAACGGCTTGCAGACCAATGCGACGCTCTTAACTGACGAAATGGCCGAACATTTCCACAGCTACAAGTTTCTGTTGGGTGTCAGTTTGGACGGCCCGCCTTCCATACATGATTTTTTCAGACGGCGCTGCGGAGGAGGCGCCACTCACAAGGACGTCATGCGGGGTATTTCGATTCTGAAACGGCACAATGTGGAATTCAACATACTCACGCTTGTCTCCAGCGCCAACGTGAATCATGGCAAAGATGTGTACAGGTATCTGAGAGACGAAGGATTTCGTTATCACCAGTACATTGAGTGTGTTGAATTTGACGCGCAAGGACAAATGCTGCCGTTTTCGGTGACGGCGCCACAATGGGGTGAGTTTCTTTGCTCGGTTTTTGACGAGTGGTATGCCAACGACACCAGGACCGTCTCCGTCCGGCTTTTCGATTCGGTCCTGGACAGGATTGTGAACAAGAGAGCAAACGTCTGCCACATGGCGGGGGATTGTCGCCAGTATCTGGTTGTTGAACATAATGGAGATGTCTTTCCATGCGATTTTTATGTGGAGCCGGAACTGCGGCTCGGCAACATCATGGAGGGCGAATGGACCGATTTTCTGGAATGCGATGCGTACAGGCGTTTTGGCGAAAGGAAGAGTCTGCGCCATCCTGAGTGTGAATGCTGTCCATGGCTGGAGTTGTGCGCAGGGGATTGTGTCAAGAACAGGGCCACGCGGGGGCGTGAACCGGCGCGTCTGAGCGTCCTGTGTGAAGGCTGGAAGATGTTCTACTCGCATACGCATGGGCGGTTCGAATCGCTGGGGAAGTTGATCATGAGCGAGCGCGCGGTGGGGGCTGCGGGGGACAGATTTTGGGGTGTTTCGCCGGGCCGTAACGATCCTTGTCCATGCGGAAGCGGCAGGAAATACAAGAAATGCTGCGGCGGTATCCGAGCCTGAAAGGGGTGGTGGAAAGTGACAGGCGGATTCTTTGAAAGGGAAGCTTCGTTCAAACCGGCAGTTTCGCCGCCGGAAAGGGTGCAGCAACCCGCATACTGGTTTATCTTTCGCGACAGGGATTTGCTTCTGCGTGCCGATCCGCTTCGTGTGCCTGAGGCTATTTCGGTGGAGGAGTTGGGTCTGGAGGCTGGCGAGGGCCTGTACCTCGGGCGGTTGGGTGAAAAGCACTGTTTTGCCGCAGAAATGCCAAAGAAATTGATCCCACCTCACGGTTTTACTGTTCGGCCGCTGAGAGAGGTTTACGGCTTGCTGGACGAAGAAGTGTTCTGGGCCGCGGGTCGTGCCGCTCAGATTATTGACTGGGATCGAGATCACAGATTCTGCGGACGCTGCGGGAATGAGACGCGCACTCGTGGCGCGGAACGGGCCAGGGAATGCCCGGAATGCAGGATGCTGTTTTTCCCGCGGATAGCGCCTGCGGTGATAGTCCTTGTGAGAAGGGGGGAGGAGATTCTAATGGCGCGGGCTCACAGGCTGCCCAAGGGCGTGTTCAGTCTTGTGGCGGGTTTTGTCGAACCTGGGGAATCGCTCGAACAGGCCGCGATACGCGAAGTGAAGGAGGAGGTCGGGGTCTCGATAAGGAATCTTTCGTAGTTTGCCAGCCAGCCCTGGCCATTCCCCCATTCGCTGATGGTGGGATTTATGGCGGAGCATGCCGGCGGGGAAATATGCATTGATCCCGTCGAGATAGCGGAAGCCGGCTGGTTCCGTTGGGACAGAATGCCTGCGATTCCCGGCGCATTGAGCCTTTCGCGCAGGCTGATCGGCGCTTATCTGGCAGAGCATGGAGTTTCGGCTTGAACAACCATGCCGACGGCTGTTCAATGACGTCCCTGAGGATGATACGAACCTGGGTGCAGGTTTACGAAGGAGGGGCCTGATGAAAGGATGTGCGTTCCTTGTTGCTGGTCTTGCCATTCTTGCTGTCGCGACGGGGTGCCGCAGAGGGAATGACGCGGTCCGGAAGATAGCGCAGGAGGGCTACCAGTTACGCTCCGGCGGCGAGTTTGAAATGCTTGCCCCCCAGGGCAAATATCTTGACCTGGCGGACTGCGGAGCGGCATCCGACATTTATGTGCCGGACGGAGTTAAGCCCAGGTTTGCCGCCCGCAAGCAGGGCATGTTCTCAATGTCGCTTGAGAGCGAAGAGTCGTGCAACTCTCTGGCCGATAAGTACGTCGAAAAAATGAAGAAGCTTGGCTGGACTGAGCAAGGCCGTTCCGTCCTGGAGGGCACAGCTGCTCTTGCCTTCGCCAAAGGTGGCCGCACAGTGCAGGTGTCAATTGCGTCCGACGGGGCCCGCCGGCTGATAATGCTACGGGAGCAATCCCCGGCCGGAGCGAAGCCGTAAACGTTTCTGGCGGAGCGTGAAATGAGCTGGCGCGTATTGTTTGCGGATGATGAGCCGCGCGTTCTGGAGACGCTGGCCAACACTTTGAAGCATACAAAGGCGAAGGATTGGGAACTCCATTTTGTGGAGGATGGAACCGCGGCGATGATAGCAATGGCGCAGGTACCGTTTGATGCGCTCGTGGCTGACCTGCGAATGCCGGGCATGGACGGATTGGACCTCCTCCACTCAACGGCCGTCCGGTATCCAGGCATGGTCCGGCTGGTTCTTTCGGGCTTTGCGCCGACCCTATCGGTATTCGGAATTCTCTCGCATGCGCACGGCTTCTTCGCCAAGCCGTGTGATCCCATTGTTCTAGCGGATGCTGTGGGCCGCAAACTTTCCCTCCGCGAGAAAATGAACAATGATGGCCTGAGGAATCTCGTTCTCGGAATAGAATCCTTGCTTCTCATGCCCTCGACCTACTCGGCGTTAGGCAAGGCCGTCAAGAAGCACAGCATTAGCGACGAGGATCTACAGGATGTGGTTATGAGCGATATCGGCCTGACCGCCGAGGTTTTAAGGATGGCGTATTTTGCGGTCAGACCGGATGCAAAGCCTCCTGAGAGCGCAGCCGCCGCGTTAAGCTCTGTCGGGCCTGCGCAGGCGGCCGGCATGTATGCGGCCGGAGTGCTGCACCCTTTCCCGGATGGCGCAGTCGAAATATTCGGCATAGACGACATTCTACAGCACAGTTTTCAGGTGTCTTCAGTGGTTGTTGCGAGATTGCAGGAAGGTCAGGACGCCGGTGTTGGCCCGAGGGACGCTGTGTTGGCCGCCTTCCTTCATGACGTTGGCAAGTTGGCTATCATTGAGGCCATGCCAGAGCGGTATCAACACGTAATAAAGTTGTGCAAGGAGGAAGATTTGGACTGTTTTGAAGCAGAAAGACGCGTGTTGGGCTGGACGCATGCGGAAGCGGGGGGATATTTGCTGGCGCTATGGGGTCTGCCGGAGGAGTTGACCGACGCTGTCCTGCGGCATCACGATCCTCTTGAAGCTGGAGCATCGCCTTTGAGGCGGATGCTGTATGAGGCCGATGCAACTGCGCATAGGAGAACATAACGCTGATTGTTGTCATCATGTATCCCAAAACACTTTAAAATAGAATGCGCCTGAACTCATTCCACAGCCGTACGCCCTTTATGCAACCCTCTCGAATTGCCTGGTCGCCGTGGGATCCTGCCATTTACTTGCCGGTTTCGCTAGAGTTTGGCGCAAGGTTGATCAGCCATGGCATATGATCCGCTGGATATAATCAACACGCGGGAGCATGTGGAGCATAGAGGGGCCGGTACACGCTTTCTGCGGGTGATACGCTGGGGGAGTATCGGATTATCCGTGCGCTTGGTCGCGGCGGGATGGGGGAGGTGTACGAGGCGGAGAACACGATCAACCGCAAACGCATTGCGTTGAAGGTTCTCCCGAAGGCGGCTACCGGCGGGACATTTGTCGAGCGGTTCAAGATTGAGTCGCGGGTGATGATGGACCTGCGTCATGCGCACATAGTGCAGGTGCATCATGCGGGGGAGGAAGGCGGACTGTATTACCTGACGATGGACCTGGTGACGGGTCGAGGCGGCGAGCCGGAGAGTCTGGAGGATCTCTGTAGTTCCGCCGGCCTGGCTCGCCGAAGCCTTGGCGCAGGCGGCTCTGTCGGCGGAAGGAATGGGTGGGAAATCTCCGGCGGCAGAGCGCCGGAGCTACAGGCGAGCGCCGGAGCTACAGCGTCCCTCCAAAATTCACGGACGGCGTGGAAGCCGTCCCTCCAGTCGGTTCTGCAGTGCGAGCAGGATAAGGCGGTTTGCAGGCTGATATCGTTGCGTGCGTTTCGATAACTGATGCGCTTATGAAGCGCAGCGGACATACAATCGTCGGCTGTGGTCAGGACGCCACCAAGGAGACTATGTCCAGA
>CALETX010000136.1 GCA_937920455.1 uncultured bacterium | reverse complement strand
GGCAGCCCCGCAGCGATGAGAAGTGAGTCTTCCCGCAGTTTGCTCCCGGCAATTCCTTGATGAGCGATACGGCAGCCCCAAGCCCCGCCGAAATCGCATCCTTCCCTTCCGTCCATGCACAAACCCGGTCGTGGACAATCGCCGGCACATCGAGCGGAGATTCGCGCATTTGAAGCAGGATAGACATGGTTTCCGCCCCGCTGTATGCGTCGTTTTCTCTGGCATATGCAATGGCATTGCTAAGCCACAGCGCCCAGTCGGCTTTGATTCCATAGCGAGGGTTCGCGAGAGCTGAAGCTGCCTCGTTGGAGAGTCCCTCTGGCATCCGCCCCTTCTCCAAGACCTGACCAAGAGTATAGCTTATCCGTTGCAACTCAACGCGGATGTCATCGTCGGCACAAAGAGTGTCGCTCACAACTACCGTAGCCAATACCAGCAATGCCATGTTGCACCGTCTGCCTGCGGTAATCATGATCTCCCTCCGCCCAAACTGCCGCCTTGCCAAAGTCACCATACTAAACCAATATCCGTCTTTTCAAAAGTCATTTGAAGAGCAGGAACCAAAGGGGCCAGACTATGCTGATGACTCAAAGAGAAAGATTCCTCGCATGCGTGAATTTCGAACCGGTTGATCGTGTTCCCCGGTACGCTACATTCGTGGACAGCCTTTTGAAGAAACTGACAGAACATCTCGGCAAAAGCCCGAACGACTACTTCGATATGGACAGGGGACACGGCGCGGCACTCCGCCCGCCCGATGGGTTCAGATTCCCGGATTATTCAGTCTATCATCCAGGCAAGACGCACGGCAAGGACGGGTTCTACATTGACGGCAACGGCTGTGGACATCAAACACACGGTTTTTACCATTTCACCGAGTATATAAGCCCTCTGAGAAATGCCGATAGTTTTGAGCAGATCCAGTCCTACCCCTTCGTCAGCAACCACGGCTGGCTGGATGACAAAATGCGCGAGGCCAAGGAAGATGCCCATCGGATGGGCAGATCCGCAGTGATATTCGTTGGGCACATGTACGAGAACGCATGGCAGGTACGCGGTTACGAACAGTTCCTTACTGACCTCCTGACTCAGCGCGATTGGGCCGAATACATTCTCGACCGGTTTTTCGAGAACAATCTCCGTTCCGCAATCGCTGCGGCCCGCGCCGGATACGACGCAATCTACACGGGCGACGATGTAGCCAATCAAAACGCCCTGATGTTCAGTCCCTCAGTATGGCGCGAAGCAATGAAACCGCGCTGGGCAAAAGTAATCACAGAGGCCCGCGCAATAAAACCGGACATTCACGTCTGGTACCATTCGGACGGCAACATTTCCGAAATTCTGGATGACATTGTCGAAATCGGCATCACAATCCTCAATCCGGTGCAGCCTGAGTGCATGGATCCTGTGGCCATACGCAAGCGGTACGGCAAACGCTTGGCTTTCGATGGTTGTATTGGCACCCAGACGACTTTCCCATTCGGCACGCCGTCTGAAATGAGGAAGGTTGTGAAAGACCTCGCCGAAGCACTGAACGCTAGAAAAGGCGGCCTGATACTTTCGCCCACACATGTGCTGGAGCCAGAAGTGCCGCTGGAAAATATCAAAGCGTTTTTCAGCGCATGCGACGAACTCTGAGGCAACCCGCGCAGCGTCCACGCTCGAAAATCAACGCGCGCAGCGTCCAGCGCGTGACAGGTCCAGGGCCATGATGCCTAACCTCTCGACATGCGAATCGGCCCCAAAATAAACCCGCCCCGCTTCCTCAGCCCTGACACAAGGATCGGCGACCAGGTTTGAGACTGATCGCGGGGGAAAAACAACCGGACCAGCATTGCGCTCCAGACTTGAAAGGCGATCATGCAAATCCCAGCGAATCTGTCCAATCTGGCTCCAAAAGATATTGCGACGCATAGTTTCAACTCCGGTATACGATGTCGAAAGCCGCAACTCTCCCCCGGCACACAATACGTTCCTGTCTAATACAAACCCCTCGCAGTTTGCCAACGAGAACGTCATCGGGCCTTCCGTTAAGCATATGTTGTTGCGAAGGATACAGCGCCGCGCCATATGCATGTGAAGCGGCCAAGGCACGCCCACTGCAAGATTACCCTCCACCCTCGAACCCTCACTCTGTTCATCCAGATAGTAGGCATGTGTCTGTTCATCACGCATGCTGTGCGTGTGATTGTGGCGGACAACGCATTCCTTGCCCGCAAAAATATAAACTGCCGCACCGTCCACCAGCTGTTCCATAACGTGGTGGAACAGATTCCACTCGATCCTCAGCCTTTCGCCGCCCGCGGCTATGGCTGAATACGGCGTGTGATGGATCTCATTGTGTCTCACAGCGCCATCCTTGCCGTGAAAGCGAAGCGCTATACCGCTCGGATAAGTCAAACCAACCCTCGTTATGAGGGTGTTTTCCACCCTTCCCCCCCGTCCCTGAATACTCAATCCGCCGGCACCGACATCTTCAACTTCGCACCCCAGACAAGTTGTCGTGTCGCTCCTGGCCGCGCGGACCGCCCAACCGCCAAGTCCGCGCATTGCCAGCCGCTCAAGCAGCAGTCCGGAGACATGCTCTGCCTCCACCGCACCCTCAAACGCGCATGCTCCAAAACCTCCAGCCTTCATGGGTGTGGTTGTGGAAGACAACTTCAGCCCTCGCAGGCAGATGTCTTTCACTGGCAGATCAGGCCGGCCGGTGATACGAACAATTGAGAAACGTGTTGGCGCAATCACTTTTGCATCAGTCATATCCTCACCAGGCAACGGCCAGTAAAACAGTCTTCCAAGCGTCCTGTCCAAATACCACTGGCCGGGGTGCGTCATCCCTTCGCGTGTGTTCCACACCACAAAAGTCCGCGCCTGTTCCTTCCAGCC
>CALETX010000135.1 GCA_937920455.1 uncultured bacterium | reverse complement strand
ACTGGTGCATTTCGCGGCAGATATGGTGGGGGCACAGAATTCCGGTATTCTCCTGCGTCGACTGTGGTAACGTCTGGGCTGCGAGAGGCACGCCGGAAACGTGTCCCAAGTGTGCCAGTCTGTCGGTGAAACAGGACGAGGATGTTCTGGATACGTGGTTTTCATCATGGCTCTGGCCATTCAGCACTTTTGGCTGGCCGGACAGCAACGAGGACCTGCGGTTCTACTATCCGACCCACGACATGGTGACAGCATCGGAAATCATTTTCTTCTGGGTGGCGCGAATGATCATGGCAGGCTGCGAGTTCATGGGAGACATACCGTTCCGGAATGTCTACATACACGGCACAGTCCGCGACGATCAAGGCCGTAAGATGAGCAAGAGCCTTGGCAACTCGATTGATCCCCTAGACATAATCAATCAGTTCAGCGCCGATGCGCTGCGTTTCAGCCTTATGATGGCGGCCTCTACGGGTCAGGATGTTTATCTCTCAAATGACAAATTTGAAATCGGGCGCAATTTCTGTACGAAACTGTGGAATGCTTGCAGATTCCTGCTGCTGCGCACTGACAAGCCAGGCCGTTTCAAGGAGTTTGCGTGCCGACCGCCGGATCTGGATCCGGCCCTTATGGGGAGCGAGGATAAGCATATAGTCGCTATGCTTCAAAAGACCATCCGAAGCACAACTGAAGCGCTGGAGGCGTTTCGATTCAACGACGCTGCGCACGCGCTGTATGACTTTGTCTGGCACCAGTATTGCGACTGGTATCTTGAGGCCGCGAAGGATGTTCTCGACGGACCCGATTGCCAGCGCAGAGAGCAGACGCTGCGGATACTTTACCATGCGATGGCATGTTCGCTTAGACTCCTGCATCCCTTCATTCCGTTCCTCACCGAGGAACTGTGGCGGCACATGGGGTACGGCGATGAGCAAGACTTCATTTCCGTGGCAAAGTGGCCGGAGCCGATTTCCGAGGAACGTCTTGCCGCATGGGAGGCGACACATGAAATTGTGGAATACGTAGAACGCAAACACGAGCTGATCAGGGCGGGGCGCGCCTTGAGATCCGATTACGAAATTCCGCCCTCCCGGAAGGTTTCATATCTGATAAAGCCGCATGAAGCGCTTGGCGAGCAAAGGCTTTTGGCAGATGTCGAATCGCTGCGTCTGCTTCTGAGGGCAGATACAATCACTATAGCAATGGATGCGCCTGCCCCGCGCGGCGCCGCTGGCGCTGTCGCCCCCCTTGCAGACATCTTCATGCCGCTTGCCGGTCTGATAGACAGGCAGGTGGAAAGGAAACGACTTGAAGGTCGCCTTGCAAAAATTGAGGGCGAACTGGAAAGGACTGCAGCGAAGCTCCGCAATGTCAATTTTGTCTCAAAGGCTCCGCCGGATGTTGTGGCGGCTCAGCGCCGCAAGGAGGATGAGTTAAAAGCCGAGGCTGAGAAAGTGCGGCGTCTTATTTTGGCAGTCGAGAGCGCATGAAGAAAGGCAACGACTTATCGTGAGCTTTTCAACAATGACCCCTAGAGAAAGGTACCTTGCGGTTTTAACTTACCAGCCGACAGACCGCATACCGTTCCAACCCGGTTTTCCGCGAGAGAAAACTCTCAAACGATGGCAAAGCGAGGGCCTTCCCGAGAATGTGAATTGGTTCGACCATCTGTGCGAAACTATCGGCATTGGAAGGACATACGGCTCCAGATCGGTTCCATGGCCCGGCCCGAACTTGAGGATGAATCCCGCTTTTGAAGAAAAGGTCCTTGAACACAAGGATGGCCATTACATCGTCCAGGATTGGATGGGAAACATCACGGAAATCTCTGACGAGTATGACTATACTTATATCCGGGCGGCAAAGGACTTCGTGACAAGAAAATGGCACAAGTTTCCAGTCGAAAGCCGCACTGATTTCGAAGAAATGAAGAAAAGATATCGTGCCGATGATCCTGTCCGGTATCCTGAAGACTTTAAAAATCGGGTCAAAGTTCTAAAAGAGCGCGACGATATATGCTCTGTCAGTGTTCCAGGGCCTTTCTGGCAGCTCAGGGAGTGGTGCGGTTTCGAGCCGTTGTGCATGCTGTTTCTCGACGATCCAGGATTTGTATTTGAAATGATAGCATTCTGGACGGATTTTGTCTCCGCAACACTCGCACGCGTCCTGGAGGCGGGAGTGCTTGACGTGATTCATATCAGTGAGGACATGGCCTACAAGGAAAAGAGCATGATCAGCCCGGCCATGGCTGACGAATTTCTTGCTCCGACGTGGAGGCGATGGGCATCGGAAGCGCGGCAGGCCGGCGTGCCTGTTGTGGACATGGACTCTGATGGCTATGTTGAAGATTTGATTCCGCTATGGATTGCAAGTGGAATCAATGTCTGCGACCCGATAGAAGTGGCAGCAGGCAACGACCTCCCGAAGTTTTCTAACAAGTTCGGCCATAAAATGGCCTATAGGCAAGGCGTTGACAAACGCTGTATCGCCAGGGGCGGATCCGCGATAGAGAACGAGCTGAGAAGGTTAGAGCCTGTTGTGAAGTCGGGCGGCTACATTCCAGGTTGTGATCATGGCGTCCCCTATGACATTTCGTGGCCGGATTTTGTTCGATACTGCCGGATGCTTGCAGAGATAACTCGTTGGCTTTGAGGATATCATCGCATGAATCTTGGTCGTTTTTCTTTCGGCGCGGGTGACAGGTTCGGGATTGAGGGCCGCGCTCAAATTGAGGCTTTCCTTCTGGCCAAACGGAAGGGTGTTGCGATAACTCCGGTGTGGAACAAGTCCCATCGCGAACATTCTATAATCGGCACGCGGCCTGAGGACGTTCGCACAGAAGCCGATCAGGCTGTAAGAGAGGCTGCTTGGGATGGCCCATGGTTTGTTGACGCAGACCATGTGTCTGCTTCGAATGTTGAAGCTTTTATTTCTTCCAGCGATTTCTTCACGCTCGACGTTGCTCGATCGCTTGCCGTCCCGGCAGAGATTGGCGAAGCGGAGGATTTTTTCAGACGCAACCGTGTCTATCTGAAGCCCATTGAATCCGACCTTATAAACGAACCGATCTATTTTCCCTCCGACATCACAATTTCCGCGGCGAGGCGGATGCTTCCTGCCGCACGCGAAGCCGGCGCGCTTTACAGGCGTATCGAGTCAGTCAAGGGAAAGGGGCGCTTTGTTGTCGAGGTTTCGATGGATGAAACTGAACTGCCAGTCGCACCGTTAGATCTTTTCGTTTTTCTCTGCGCTCTTTCCGAGGAGGGTGTGAGGCCATGCACAATTGCGCCTCGCTTTTCCGGAAAGTTTCTGAAGGGGGTGGATTACATCGGTAATGCCGACGAGTTTGTGCGTGAGTTCCTCGGCCATGCCGCTGTCATTGGTGCAGCGGTGGTGCGTTTCGGCATGCCGTCCGACCTCAAGCTGAGCATTCATTCGGGCAGCGACAAGGTTTCCCTTTATCCCCTCTTGGGCGATGTGATGCGACGTTTTGGGTTGGGCCTCCACCTGAAGACATCCGGGACAACGTGGCTTGAGGAGCTTGCTGGTCTGGCCCAGGCCGGTACTGAAGGCTTGACGATGGCCAGGCGCATATATCGCAGAGCATTTGAGAAAAGAGCGCAGTATTGTCGTCCGTATGCTGCGGTTGTTGAAATCTCAGATGAGGCGTTGCCGAGCCCTGATGAAGTGGACAGGTGGACAGATGAGAAGTTCGTTGCTGCTTTGGAGAACACTCCATCCAATCCGTTATTTAATCCGCATCTGAGGCAACTTCTGCATGTTGGATATCAGGCCGCCGCCGAGTTTGGCCACGAATTCATAGCAGCGTTGAAGAATGCGGCTCGTGTTACAGGACCTCGTGTAACAGACAATATCTTCAAGCGGCACATGAAATTTTTATTTCTAAGAGATTGACTTCATTCGCTGATCGAGATACCATTCAAAATGGAATCGCGGATTCGCAAGTTAGCACGGTGGGTGCCTGAGGGCAGAGCGCGTATCCACTACGGAGGGCCGCACTATGGACAGGGAGCTGTTCCGGGAGCAGGTACGGGTGGAACGGAAGAACTTCTCCTTCGAGCTGCGGGAAAACGAACGCGGCCGTTTCCTGAGAGTGACGGAGGACGTCGGTGGCTGGCGAGACACCATCATCATTCCAGCCTCTGGCCTTCACTCAATCCGAGCAATCCTAGATCATGTGATAACCGCCAGCGAGAAGGCGGGGCCGCTTTCACCATCACCACCCGACGCAGCATACGCATCCTGATGCCATTCATGTGGCGAAAAGGGACAGCGCATGCAATGGAGTCATGCGGCGCCGTGGGACGCGCCTTGCTTCTGGCAGCGTCTCTTTTCTTCGGCGGACTACTGCGCGCTGATTCTGGCGCGTCATATCCATCAGGGCACGACCTCATGACCGATGTGCTTTCGCAGTTTCCCCTGGATCCGGTTGAGCTTAAGGGCGATATCGTGTGCAGAAAGAGACATGGAATTCCGATCAAGGAGCTCAAGTTTGAGGCAAGAATGCGGCTCGGGGACGAGCATCCATCCGCAGTTTACAGAATTATGGACGCTTTTGGGCGGCATTTGGAGACACTTGCCGTCACTCTTCAGACCGACGGAGGATGCTCGTACAGCTACAAGAGAGGCGTCTCACAGGAAGAAGCCCCCGTCCCGAATTTGTTTGAACCCATTCAAGGAACTGATATCAGCTGGGCCGATCTGAGCCTTGACTTTCTCCGGTGGACTAATGCAAGCGTGACCAGTCGTCATGAAGTTCGCGGCAGGCCGTGCTTTGTTGTCCGTCTGATTCCACCTTCTTCAGTTACAGCAGGTCCTCGCGTTGTACAGACAGGCTCGGTGCCATATGCCGCCGCGATAGTATGGATAGACGAAAAACTCCGCTTCATGCTG
>CALETX010000134.1 GCA_937920455.1 uncultured bacterium | reverse complement strand
TCGGAGAACAGCGTCGTAGGCAGCCACGGCTGCTTCCTTTTGCCCCATCAGAATAAGCATCTGCGCGTATTTATAGGCTGACGACAGGAAAAATTCGTTCAGGGATTCCGGAGGCGCTGCAGGGAATTTGGAAAGAAACATTTCATACACGGTTCGCGCTTCGACAAACTTGCCCCAGGCGTAGTATCCATCCGCAAGAGCAAGTTTCATTGCCCACACATCCTGGCTTTCCTGATCCGGCTGCCTTGCGATGATCTGTTTTGCTTCTTCAAACTTGCCCAGCATTATTAGATTGTTGATCTCAAGAACCTGCTTGCGTCCGCCGTCCTCCCCTTCCTTGATACGATCGAGAACAATTTTGGCATAGTCAGAAAGGCCGAGCTTCATGAGACCGTCCGCGTAGCGAATCTCCTCGGCTGCAGCGTCCGAGGAATCGGATGCTGGCGGCGCTGCCTGCTGAGCATTCATCTGACAAGCAGCCAGACCGGCGCACGTGATCAGAAGGATATAGCGTACAGAGAGCGTTCTCATGCCAGAGCGTGTATATGACACAAACCTGCAGTTGGGTCAAAAAATATTTTAATTCTTGCCGCGTAAATCCGTCCCAGTTCCGTATCAATTTTCTGGAAAAATGATATTGCGTCTTCTTCTCTTTTTGTCTACGGTTCGCTCTGGCAAAGCACGGGAACAAGCTGAAGGAAACAAGACCATGCGTAAAGCCGTCAACATTCTTGTGATCGTCATTTTTGTGCTCAGCATAGTGGCGATTGTGCTGGGCCACATGCTCTATGCCAAAAGGGAACTGCTGAAAGGCCGCACTCAGAAATTAGAGAAGGCGGTGATGGACGTTGCAAAGTTCATCGAGAAAGAACCGGCAGCAGTGCCTTCTGAAATGTCCGGCGACGAGTTTCCCGCCAAGGATATATCGCCCTGCAAGCCTGAAATCCTTGAGAAGCCTGAGACTTCAAATTTCTGGACGAAGTACAAGCGCCATTTGGAAACTCTTGACGTTCCGGTATTGGACCTCGAGACGGATGAATACAGATTGATGTTGATGAATCTCTACCAGCGTGATCCTCTTGACAACAGCATCAGACGCGATCCTGCTACAGGATTCCCCATCATGAAGGGTGAGGGAACGATGTCGTATGTTTTGGATGACATTCTCATTGCGAAGGCGCGCGAACAGTATGACCGGTTGAATGAGACGCGTCTTCAGCTTAAAGATCTCCGAGGAGAACTGGCGACCACGATCAAAGATTTCAATTCCCTGAAACAGGAACACAGGGCGCGGCTGAAGGAAATCGTTGAACTGAAGAACGAGATCGCTCGGCTGAACGAGCAGATCCGTGAGCTGAATCAGAAGATCGAGGAAATTGAGGCTGAGAAACAGCGGCTCCAGGATGAAAACAATCAGATTAAGGCCGATATGGCCAAACTTCAGGAGACTGTTGAAGAGCGCGAGACAGAGATTGCCCAGCTCAAGAAGAAGATTCAAGAAATAGAAAGCCTGAGTCGCAGGGCTGATGATCGAGGCCGGCTGGAGGGGTTGTGGATCCCGCCACCTGGCGTGAAAGGAAAGGTTATTCTGGTTGATAGCCGCTGGAACTTTGTCGTAGTGGAGCTGTCAGACGAGTTTATACAAGAGTCGCTTGCCTCCGGCAGACAGGATCTCGCTGGCGCTGAATTGCTTGTGCGAAGGCCCGGCGATAGTGGAGAGTTCGTCACAAAGATTATGCTTGTTTCGTTTCAGCCTGGGACAAAGCTTGCCGCCGCGGACAATCTGGTTAACTGGCAGCAGCGCCCGATTCAAGAGGGTGACGAGCTCTTCCGATAGTATTTGTGCATGAGGTGACACAATGTTCTTTGTCGCAGTTCTAAAATGGGGATTAATGATTGCGCTTTTGGCGGGCCTTGGGTGTTCGACGGCTCAGTCGGATCTTCCATGGAATATGCCTCCATCATGGCAGGGCACTCCGCAGATTCCGGGACTTACGGGCGGCGATGTCGGGCCGTGACCCTTTATTTATTGCAGCATTTCGCCGTTTCCGGCCAAACGCGCTCGTCGGACTGCTACTGAACAAGGATCACAGTTCCATTGGCCGGTACGGCTTCCAGAAAATGACTTCTCGAAGGCAGCATCCGAGACGGTGCCGCAAATCGAAAACCACTGATGATGTTGTCAAGGGCCCGGCGAAACAGATCGGTACCGCCCAGCGGCAGGGAACTATCGTCATGCTGACGGAGGCCACTGCCGCGCCGCTGCCTTCCTCGATGGAAAATACGGCATCCACATTCTCGAAACTGTAAACACAGATAGCGCCAATGGATCGCATGCGGTCGAAAGTGAAAGTGATGGTCTTCTGGCCGGCCGTTCGAGCGGCCTGGCCCGCCCCATCATCATGACAGTCCACCAGCTTGACTGCTTGCATATTCGTACACCAATCCGACACATTCGTCTGTTCCCTTCACTGACAAGGAGCCGCCTCAAGTGACGGAATGCAACCATCAATAAAAATGCCACAGAGAGGCAAGAACTGAAACACCGATCTGAATTCTCGTTCATTGAGTCTGCCACAATCTGTTGACGGCCACGATTAAATGGGACGTTTCACAATCATGGGTTGTGGCCATATAGCTGCCATGTAGTGTTCACTCTCAACGTTGTTCTCTGGGTCTTATTCTCTTGAAAACAGGATGCTTTGGGGCAAAGCTTAGAAGCATGGAAATACGCAGATTTGTTGTCAGCAGAGATGAAAAATACTACCATGCCTTTCCGGATGTAGCGCTCACGCGTTCTGGCAAGCTGGTATGCGTGATTTCCGAATGCATCCATCATTCTGACAGATCCTACACTAGGATCGCGATGCGTGAGTCCACTGATTGCGGCCGAACCTGGAGCGCTAAACGGTATCTTGTACCGCCATCTAATGGTTTGCCCTACTGGAACTGTCCGAGAATCAGCGCATTGAGAGATGGAAGACTCGCTGTGGTTGTGGACAGCGTCGGAACGAAAGATGGAGCATCTGATTACGATAAACTTCGCAACTATCTGTTGTTCAGCGAGGATGATGGCCAGACATGGTCTGACCCAATTGAAACTCCTGCTCGTGGAATCGTCCCAGACAGATTGCTGGAATGTGCCGACGGCTCGTGGTTTCTTTCGTGTCATGTCTGCGACTCCCACACTGGGTTTCTGATCCAGAGAGGATGGATATCAAAGGACTCAGGACGACTGTGGGAGGGGCCTTTCGTCGTGGCGCAGAAAGTTGGATTGAACCTTTGCGAAGCGTCTATTCTGGAAGTTGCTACCGGAACTCTGGTTGCGGTTCTGAGAGAAAACTCGTTCAAAGGATTGGACGCTTATAAGACTTTATCGTCAGATGGCGGCCGCACATGGAGCCAACCGATCGCTTTCCCTATTCCAGGTTGTCATAGGCCCGTGGCAGGCTTCCTGAGGGATGGCCGAGTTATGATTACCTTCAGGTTCATGCAGGGCGGCAAAGGGTGGCTTGGAACATGGACACAGAATTTTTTTTCGGCCGTGACCGACAGCGCTTCCCTCTTGGCCCTCAGAAGAGATGATGCGTGGACTCGAATCATGCCTCTTGACTATGACAGGTCGCCCGTGAGCGATTTGGGTTATTCGGGATGGATCCAGTTTCCAGACGGCGAGATATATGTGGTCAGTTATATCGTTGACGACTGGCCGCGCGGCCAGATTCGCGGTTATGCTTTCCATCCGGATGTGTTCGTTCTGCCGGTATAGGCGAGGGATAATTCAAGGGTTAGTCCTCGCGCTGCATGGTCGGCGCGGAAGCAACGGCAAAGGAGGAAAATGAGCGACACGTTTGGTTTTTACGAGCAAAGATCCCATGCTGCCATCACCTATGAAAATCAGGAGATCCTCAGATCCGAGAAGAACAGTCACTTTTTCGGCC
>CALETX010000133.1 GCA_937920455.1 uncultured bacterium | reverse complement strand
AAGATATCGGCATCGAGGGCACGGAATTGGTCCTCGGCAAACACTCAGGCCGCCACGCTTTTTCCCATCAGCTTTCGCGACTTGGGATCCTCCTCTCAAAAAAAGAACTCGAGGCGGCGTATGCCAGGTTCAAAGAGCTTGCGGACAAGAAAAAACATGTTTATGACGATGATCTTATCATGCTGGCAATGAACGGATTCGGATCTGAAGTGGACATATATGTGCTTGACGCTCTCTATGTCTCAACCGGCTCTGGGGGCATACCCATGGCCACGGTACGGCTCAGGAAGGGCAAGACAGTCCTGCAGGAGGCCGCTTATGGTGATGGACCCGTTGACGCCGTGATCAAAGCAATAGAAAAGATCTCAGGAGTCAAGGGCCGCGTTACCGATTTTTCCATCGAGGCCATTACGGTGGGACAAGACGCAATGGGCGAAGCGAACGTACGCGTTGATTTCAATGGAGTCTGCGCGAGCGCAAAGGCTGCCAGCACCGATATAATTGAAGCGAGCGCAAAGGCATACCTCTCATGTGTCAACCAGGTGTTAAGAGCCGGACGCGCTCGCAAGGCCGCAGTAGGGAGGGCTTCGGTATGAGACTGCATCACGCTATATCCCCTAAAACCCGGCCCTTCGCCGTTCTCGGCCATCCCATAAGTCATTCCCTCTCCCCTCTCATGCATAACGCCAACTTCAGGGCTCTGTGTATGGACGCTGTTTATCTGGCGTTCGATGTCGAGCCTAAACATCTTATTGCGACACTCCAAACCATGTGGCGACTGGGTTTCGGAGGAGTAAATATCACCGTTCCTCTAAAGGAAACGGCCTTCGCCGGAATCAAGAGACTCGACATCTCGGCTCGCCGGATGGGAGCTGTGAATACGGTGTCTTTCGACTCTCGCGGAATGATTGGGTACAACACAGACGGCGATGGATTTGTATTGGCCTTGCATGAGGAGTTCGGAATCCATCTGTCTGGCCGGTCCCTCTTCATCCTCGGATCTGGTGGAGCGGGCCGTGCCGTCGCAATCGCCGCGGCATCGCAAAAGGCAACCAGAATAGTTCTTAGCGATATTGATCCGAAAAGATCAGAACGACTGGCCCGCGAACTCTGCTGCATGTTTCGCCGCTGCAGCGTGGCCACCGCTCCGCCTGAAGAAAACGCGTGGCGCCGTGCGTCGCTGGCAGCGGACATCACAGTTCAGGCAACCCCTGTCGGAATGAAACCCGGAGATAAATCACTGCTTCCTTCTGATGCATTTAGGCCTGGGCAAATAGCGTTCGACTTGGTTTACATGTATCCCAAGACTGCCTTCTTGAACGCAGCCTCACATGCCGGAGCCCGAACTGCAAACGGACTGGGTATGCTCCTCCATCAGGGAGCCAAAGCATTCGAAATCTGGACAGGAAGAAGCGCGGCTGTGAATGTCATGCGCCGAAGTCTGGAAAAAGCCGTGTATGGAGGCGGGAAGAAAGCACGATGATAATATTGCCAGATGATTTCCCTTTACGGGCATTTTTCTCAGCGCTGGCGTTCGGCTGGGGAGCATGTATTGGAAGTTTCCTCAATGTGTGCATATACCGAATACCGCGTGACCTGTCCGTAATAACTCCGCGATCATTCTGCCCGCTATGCTCCGCTCCCATTCCGTGGTTTTGCAATATACCAATCATCAGTTACGTCTTACTCGGTGGCAAATGTCGAAGCTGCAAAGGACGAATCAGTCCCAGATATGCGCTTGTGGAGGCAATAACCGCAATCGCCTTTCTTCTGGTCTGGCTCAAATACTCGCCGTTTCAGTCGCAAAGACCTTTTGGCCTCGATCAAATAACATCATGGCCGCTGGTCCCAATATACTGGCTTGCGGTCTCCGGCCTCATTCTGGGCACTTTCGTTGATTTCGAGCATCTCATCATACCTGACAGGGTCACATGGGGAGGAATCGCAGCCGGCATTGCCTTGAGCATCCTGTTCCCATCACTGCATGCAGAGAATTCGATGGCACAGGGAGCTTTGAGATCCATTGGCGGCAGCGCGCTCGGATTCGGCATACTCTGGATTATTGGATATGTTGGATCAATCATCTTCAAGAAAGAAGCAATGGGATTTGGGGATGTGAAACTGTTGGGAGCAATTGGCGCTTTTCTGGGATGGCGCGCAGTGCTTTTTACATTGTTGGTTTCTTCATTAGTGGGATCTGTAGTTGGCGTCATTTTAGTATTTGCCGGCAAGAAGGACATGCAGAGCAGGATCCCCTACGGCCCCTACCTCGCCCTCGGCGCTCTCATTTGGATACTCTGGGGGTCTTCCTTATGGGATGCCTATCTCAACATATTTCCGCGGGCCGAATACAGGTAGGCAACCAGTCGGCGAATATGTGATGCAGGCGCAAGTCCAGGTTGTTCGCGCGCAGATATCTAACGCGGCACATCAGAAGAAGCAATCTGTACCGCGTTGGTGATGCTTGCTCGCACGCGGGAAATCTCCCGAGCCAACGTCGCCATCTGGTTACGACTGCCGACAGCCAATGCCCGAACGTCGCTATGAAGAGCCGATACTCTGATGATGTGACCTTCAACTCGAGTTGTCATCTGGCTCGCCCCACGTTTGGCTGACAGCGTCAGGAAAAGACCGCAAAGGGCAAGGACAAGC
>CALETX010000132.1 GCA_937920455.1 uncultured bacterium | reverse complement strand
GGATTATGCGAGAGGATTGTAAAAGAGCTGGGCTGTCGCGGCGTCTATCTTGATCAGCTGGGGTGTTGCGGAAGCCGTACCTGCCTTGATCCGCGTCACGGACATCCGCTGGGTGGGGGATCGTATTGGCTAGAGGGATACAGAAAGCTGCTTTCGGCGATTCGATTGGCTGTGGGGCCTGAGCCATATCTGACAACTGAGAACAATTGGGAGGCATGCGTTGCGGATTTTGACGCGCTTCTGGACACTCAGTGGAATCACGAGGAGAATCTTCCCATATTTCCAGCGGTGTACTGGGGGAAAGGCGTCATTTATGGTGGCGACATATTCGCGTCGGCTTTTGAGAATGGCGGCGATGCTTTCATCCAGCGTATGGGTATGCGGTGCGTATGGGGCGGAGAACTGGGATGGGGGCATTTCGAGCACCTGCTAAAACCGCAGCATCGGGAGCTTTTCGACTATTTTCTTGGCCTTTGCCGGCTGAGAAAAGAGCATGCCCGCTTTTTCTGCAGAGGGGAGTTTTTGAGGCCTCCAGAAGTTACAACTTCCGAGGGGATAAGATGCTCTAATCCTCTCAAAGGTCCGGTGCTGTGTTCGTTGTGGACGGATCCTGATGGAGAAGGAACAGGTCTCTTTGTGGTGAATGTGAGTCGAAAACATCAGAAAGCAAAGATCAGGCTTACGGATGCGAGGGCGGCTGCAAGGAAAGATGTCTTGTCTCTGGCACTGGAGCCTTTGGAATCCAAGGCTCTCTTCCTTTGAGGTTTGTTGCAGGCGTACGATCTTAGCAAGAGCCTGAACGTCAGGATCTGTGCTTTGTTTGCTCATTTCGGAGCGTAAAAGAGGGAGCTGCGTTGAGATACGTGGTATTGATTTGCGTGACCGAAACATCGGGCCAGGACAGTTCGTGTTCGAAGACGGCCTGAACAACTTCCGTTGAAGGACGGTTGCCTTTTCGCTGCATATCTATGTTCTTGATGCACGCCTTGATTATTGCTCGCGAGTCATATCCCAGCCGTATGACTGGCACGACACCAGGACCAGGGCAAGGGAAATTACAATGGGCCACAACGTCCAGATCGTCCGGCACCCGCATGCCTGCTGCAATAATTCCGGCAATGGCATATTCGAGAAGGTTGTCATCGGTGATAAGGAGCGCATCAGGACGCTCGTTTTGGGTTGGAGCGAAGAGCAGGTGCACTGCGTTGTGGGCAAACTGAGGCGCGGAGATACTTACCGCCAGCCACCAATATGGCCTGATTGACATATTCCGTCGGGCGGCGCCTGAAAAAATGAGTGACTGGACTGAAGGATCGGTTAGGTTGGAGAGCACAGCCAGGCGTTTGCGTTTACGCGCGGCCAGGGCATCCAATGCTTTATTGATGAACGAGTCTCCATCGAGGCTCACTGCACCGATGCGATCATTGGCCGAATCCATAAGTGCCACGCAGGGGAGGCCGGGTACCTGGCAAAGGGGACTCCTCGCGATGCCGGTGACGAAAGGGTGTTCAGGGAAAATACATCCTGCAAAGCAGTGGGCGCGCGCGGATGAGAGGAACGCGTTGGATTCACGATTGTTCCGCTCAAAATCTATGGAAAAAAATACGGCGACTTTCCGGGGCTCGCGTTCCGATCCGTCGTAGGATGCGGCAGCGGTTACCAGTGTCTGGAAAAATCTCGATCCGGGACGGTCAAGAACAGCTTGCGGATTGCTGAATACCATTGCGTATTTGAAAAGGTGGGGTGGAGTTTGCGACACATAGGTGGCGCGGCGGGCTGCCGAGTACACGAATCCATCTCTGCGCAGCACATCCACTGCATGCTGTATGGTGACTGGCGTTGTTTGAAAACGTTTTTGCAACTCGGCCCGCGTTGGGAAAACCGCTCCGGGCTTATATATGCCTTCAATGATTTCTGTTCTCAGGGCTGCGACAATGTCCTTGCGCCTGACCATTCGTCTGTTTTTTTTCACGGTTTTTCTTCGTTGTCCACCAGAGAACACATGTTCCTGGTAAGGTCATCCATAATCCGAATCTATAATTGAATCGTCAAAATGGCAACACACAACGGCAATGTGAACCAATATTCACAGCATCGCTGCAGCACTTTCCTGGTCATAGTTTCGAGAGACAACAGCAAGTGTAGCGCGACGTCACCCGATAACATGCGGGACAGTAGAACCCACATTCCATTTCGACCAACTGCCTTTGTCCGCTATTCTAAGCGTTAATCACCGCATAGCGTTCCTTCATGCTGCTCTGGACGCAACTGCGGGACAGTGAGCTTCGCACCGTACTGCGGCTGTTAGCGACTTGCCTTTCGAAGTGGCCTGGTGTGGCTTTTAAAAAAAGCGCTCATTTTTGCTTGATACCTAACCCGTCTCAGATAATTGTCACGAGCCGTTCAGGGGATGGAGTCCCCCGTATAAGCGCTTCACCAGAGCTGATGACTCCTGCCGCCGACCGGCAGGGGTTTTTGTGTGGCGCCCGGTTGCCTGCTGGACGGCAGGTTTTTTTGTTTCCGGGCAGAGGAGGACTCCATGACCGATGCTTTTGCAGTTGCTGCGCTTTGGCTGGCACTTGCTGTGCTGGCAACTATCCTTGCCAATCATCTGCGCATCTCGATGGCTCTGGTGGAAATCTGCGTCGGGATTGCGGCTGGCGCGATTGCGGAACACTGGTTTGGAACAGAATCGTTCGGAGCAAACCTCGATTGGCTTCGGTTCCTGGCAAGCGCCGGCGCGGTAATGCTGACGTTTCTGGCGGGGTCGGAATTGGAATCATCCGTACTGCGGAGCAAGTGGAAGGAAGTCATTGTGGTTGGACTGGCTGGCTTTCTGGCTCCGTTTCTGGGATGTGCTGCGGTGGCCAGATGGGCGCTCGGATGGGGAGCGCAGGCAAGCTGGTTGGCCGGGGTTGCGCTATCCACAACCTCAATGGCTGTCGTATATGCGGTTATGCTGGAGACTGGCTTCAACAAAACCGACTTTGGGAAAGGCATCCTGGGGGCTTGTTTCGTCAATGACCTTGGGACTGTGATTGCGCTGGGCCTCATCTTTGCGCCGTTTACCTACAGGACTGCGTTTTTTTTAGGCATCAGCGTGGTGGTCCTGGGTATCCTGCCTGGCGCCACAAGATGGATAAAAGATCGCTATGCAAACCGGACAGCCGCCATTCGCACCAAATGGATACTCCTGGTTCTTTTCGGCCTGGGATCGCTGGCGCTCTGGTCGGGGAGCGAGTCGGTTCTGCCTGCCTACATAGCCGGCATGGTTCTGGCGAATGTGGCGGCGGATGATCATCACTGGGTTCGTCGTCTTCGAACGCTGACGGTTGGATTGCTTACGCCGTTCTATTTCATCCGAGCGGGTTCGCTGGTGTCTATTCCGGCGGTGATTTCGGCTCCTATAATCTTTGTCATCCTTCTTGGTGCCAAGGTGGTTTCGAAGATATTCGGGCTGTATCCGGTAATCAGCGGCTTCCGCAAGGATCGAAAGGAGAGATGGTATTACACTCTGCTCATGTCCACCGGCCTGACATTCGGCACCATCTCTGCTCTGTATGGCTATAGCCACGGCATACTCTCTCGAGCGCAGTACTCTTTCCTCGTCGCCGCGGTCATCGTTAGCGCTGTTGTTCCAACGCTTATCGCAAATTTCCTTTTCCTGCCCCAACATCTCCTGCGTGAAGTGTCCATGCTGGACGAGGAGGAAGGGGTGGATGGCATCAATGGCGCGGAGCCGTCGGTGGATGCCGGAAACGGCAACAATGGCTAGCGAGCGAAAATTCGGCGTCAGGCAAGCCTCATGCGCCGGCGGCTTCTCACGTCTCTCAGTACTCTCGATCATTGTCAGCGAGAAATAAATGCCGCACTCTACAGCGTAAGAAGAGCGCGCCCGTCAGTGAGGTTGACTCCTGAGAACTGGCACGACTCATCGTCTGAGAGAAGAGAGAGGAAATGACAATGCCATGACTCTGAATGGGATTGGCGCGTTGCTTGGCAGGCAAGTCGGCTTTTTCGAAGCTGTTGTCAGGAGTCCGTATATGCTAGAGAGGCTGCGCCTTGATCCGGCGCTTATCATTCTGTTGCTCATATTTGTTTACCAGCATCACAGGTGTTCTGCGCCGGAGGAATGGGTCATTGTCGGAGTAATGGGGTTTGCTGCTCTGGTCCTCCTCGGTGCGCGTCGCAGGGTTGTTTATGCATA
>CALETX010000131.1 GCA_937920455.1 uncultured bacterium | reverse complement strand
TTGCGCAGTCCTTTGGCGATGTCGCGTTCGGTTACGACGATCAGTTTATTCGTAAAACCGGCTGACCAGCGTTCGAGGGCAACATAGATGTTTTTCGTGATACATGGCATGTGGTCGTGAAAGCTCCAGCCGTGCACGGTGTGCACAATGACTGGTACGTGGGCAAGTCTGGCGGCAAGGCGTCCCAATATGCCCGCCTTGGAGCTGTGCGTGTGCACGATGTCGAAAACCGGCTTGCCTTTCTTGTCTTTCATGAGGCGAAGCAATTTGAGCAGGGCGATAATATCAGAAGGCGGGTTAAGCTCGCGGCGGAGGCATGGCATGAGCTGCAGAGGAATGGCCCGTCTTGCTGCCTCCTCGATAAGCGATCCCTCTGGGCCGGTCTGGACACCGGAGACAACTTGCGCTGTGTACCGGCCCTGTCCTGTGACAGGAGAGTTCAAAGCCTCAACAGTGATAAGGGTATTTTCCTGGGCGCCTCCGACTATCAAACGTGTGATCACATGCAGCACGTGCCGTGGACGGTTCACTGGATAGCTCCGGCTCTTCGTTCGAGGCATCTGCGGTAGAGGTTGATGGTTTCCTGAGCTGTCTTTCGCCACGTGAATTGTCTGCGCCATTCGCGTGCTTTTTCGATGTAAGCCCACCTGCGGTTTTCGTCGGAGAGCATGAAATCAATGGCGCGTGTTATAGCTTTTTCATCTGACGGGTTCACCTGCAGGGCTGCTTCTCCGGCAACTTCCGCGCAGGCGGTGGTGTCGGATGTGATAACAGGCGTATCACAGGCCATGGCCTCGAGTATTGGGAGACCGAAGCCTTCGTAGAGCGAGACGAGCACGAAGAGGCGTGCGCCGGTGTATGCCGTAATTAGGTCCGCGTGGCCAACCTTGCTGAGCAGGCACACTTTGCCTTCGACTCCGGCTTGTCTGGCAATCTTTAGCAGAGGAGGAGAGTTCCTGTGTTTGCTTCCAATGATAACCAGCTTGTGTGTTTTGGACGCTTCACTGGCTGCGAAAGCCCGGATGAGGGCCGTATGGTTCTTGTGCGGCCTTCTTTCTCCGACGCTGAGGATGTACGGTTCCAGGATGCCCACTTTTCTTTTCCATGCCTCGACTTCATCCGGATCAGCAGGTTTAAACGAGGGGTCTGCTGCTTCGTAGATCACATCGAATCGCGAAAGGGGAATCCCGAACAGACGGTTGAGGTCCGCTGCGGTGTGGCGCGACACGGTAATGACGGCGTCGGCCCTTCTGACGGAAAGATTGAACAGCATCCGTATGGCTGCGCGTTTTACAATCGAAGCACCGCCGAGCCAGTCTGGTCTCGCAAGGTATTTTGCGTCATGGACTGTTACCACCATCGGCGCCTCGCATTTCAGCAGAGGCGCGTCAAAATGAGGATAGTGGAAGATAGATGGGCCGATTTTCCCTACAGTTCGCCGCAGCAGAGCATGATGGCCGAGGCTCATAGGCCTGATGTTGGAAATGTGTTTTTTGACGTTCGGCCCCTCCCATTGCTCGGGATGATGGCCTGGCCAGGGGTTTGGTCCGTGGAGAATGTCGAACCGCCACCTCGGCTCAATATTTACAAGTTCTGGCAGCAGACACGAGATATATCGCCCTATGCCCGTGGGGTGAGGCAGAGCAAGACGCGCATCGAAAAGTACGGACACTTCTCTCATGTGAGGGGCCTGTTGAAAGCCGCCCACGCGGCTATCTTTCTCTGAGCGCGGAGTCTTGCCGCCTGATCCGCGCGGTTCTTGCCCAGAAGCCAGCATGCCGCGCAGACCAAGCTTCTAAGCGCACAACTCACGAGTGTTAGCAGTCTGAGACAAGGCAGTTTGTTTTTCATGCCGTGCTTTTTGAAATAGTAAACCAACGATGCGTGGGACGCAACAAGCGTCGTTTCCCGAATTTGCGCCGCCGCCGCGCTCTTGACGTGTCTGGCCGTCGGAGCAGGGACGAACCATGTCTCCCATCCGGCTTTTTTGGCGCGCAGACAAAAGTCGGTGTCCTCATAGTAAAGGAAAAAGCCTGGATCCATTCCGCCGATCTGCGCCACGCATTCGCGCCTTATGGCCATAGCGGCTCCTGTAATAGCGTCCACCATCACCGGAGCGCCTTCCATCGTCCACCCCCGCTCCGGACCTGGAACAAGGCGATGAAGCATGAGGATCCGGAAAAATTCTGTTGAAAGGGAGGGAAACCTCCTTGTTGACCTTTCGTAAGCGCCGTTCGCGTTCAGGATGGGGGGGCCGGCGATGCCTGCCGAAGGATGATGGCTGAAAAAAGCCACAAGATGCTCGATCATCCCTGATGGGATTTCGGTGTCCGGATTCAGGAGGAAGAATACCCTCCCTTGCGCAAGTCTCAGTCCGGCGTTGACGGCAGCGGCGAAACCCTGGTTGGAGCAGTTTCTGAACACTTTGAAATGGGGGTATGATTCCTGGATGGCATCGGCGGTTCCGTCCGACGAATTGTTGTCAACCACGATGACTTCTGTGGCGGGCGGCGCTGAGCGGGCCAGAGAATCAAGGCATTTGAGAGCGAGATGTTTGGTGTTCCAGGTGACGATAATCACCGAAACATCAACCGCCGGTATTGAAGGCGCATCGCTCATTCACTCTCCCGGTATCCCCATGCCGCAAGGCGGTCGCGCATTGCGCGGGCGAAATCCACAAGGGCAGACTGGTTTCTGAAAGCGAAAGCTCTTGTCTTGTCCATCGCTGACCACGTTTCGGTAAAGTCAGAGGAGTCGCTTGAAAGACCACAAAAGGCGGCCAGCTTTGAGAGTGTGGAGCGCGGATTCTGCACAAGTTCTTCGAATCTGATATTGATCGCTCGGTTTCCTGTCGCGGTCAGGACGCTTGCGGCGTTCCGCATATATTCCTCCCAGAGGGAAAAGGCTCCCTCTATGTTGGAACATCGTTGAGAGATAGCGGATGATTGCGACCCACACTCGCTCATCGTTGCCTTCGACCTTCTTGCAAGGCTTGCTGCCACATCAACACCATGCCTTGTGAGATGGATTACGCGCAGTTTGGGAAAAATACTGCGCCACAGAGGCAGCGTGAACACCAATCGGGGATCTTTCCATCCCCACGGCCGTTTATCAAGCCACGGGAATCTTCGTGACAGAAATCCTGTTGGTCCAACGTACCTTGCCATCAAGATGCTGTCCAGTTTGGGAACTATGCGCGCGGCTATCATGGTTTTCCTGGTGTCTTCACGAAGAGCCATAACGCATGGGCTGGGGTGGTCCCATCTCGCGCCTGTGGCATGAAGTATGGCGTCGTCCAGGCGTACAAAGAATCTGGCTTCGGCATTCCGATCCAGGTCCCAGCCGGTAAAAAGACCGAGTCGTCTCAGCGAGACGGCTAGAGCGCTGGTGCCCGACCGATGCATGCCAGTGATGAGCACCGGTTCGGCGTCAGACTTGCTCATCCCATTCCAGATCCATGCCGAGAAGTTCACTGAGCCTCCTGTTGTGAGGGCTGTAGTATTCTGCGAGTTTACGTCTTGTTTCCGGGTTCATCGTCCGCGGCGGATGAGTCGTGTTGATCGCCTCTCCTATGCAGACGCGGCTGGGCTCAATTCCGAGGAAGGCGCACACTTCTGGCAGGACCGCTGCCGGCGATGAAAACATTTTTTCGCTGATAATGACCAGTACTCTTTGACGTGGAACATGTCGAAATAGCCTTGAGAGCTGCTCGGCGTACAGGCCTCTGGAGAGATACGAGAAACACCAGCAGGAAGACGCCGGATCGTCATGATTGACGTCAGGCGCCACGAGACGCGTGGATTCCGCTTCAATTGCCTCTTCAAATGAT
>CALETX010000130.1 GCA_937920455.1 uncultured bacterium | reverse complement strand
TGACGGAACAGAATTGGCCTCACTGCGATTTATTAACAACGGCGAATTTCGGGCGGCCCGGGCAGACTCTGCTGGCGTAGGAATTGTTTTCAGCATCACACTGCATGCTTTCTTTCACCCAACCAGACAAAATATATGCCTACGATAATAATTCCGGCGAGCAGACTGTTGCGTTCATAGGACGTCAGACTTTTGAACAGCAGGTTTGCGTGGAACGAACAATTCGGTTCCAGAATCGCTTATGAGCTCGCAGTATGCGCCGAGCCGCAAAAAAAAGTCACTTTGCTGTGCCTTGCTTTGCATGCACTAACACTTTATGATGAGCATTTAGATCGAAAGGAGATAAAATGAAAATTTCGGTCGCTTCTTATTCCTTTCACGGGATGAGAGCCAGCGGCATGATTGATGCCTTCGGCTACCTTGAAACATGCAGATACCGCTACAGACTCAATGCTGCCGATTTCTGGAATGGCATACTCGGGCCTGACGATCTGATTTTCGATCCGGGCTTCCAACGCAAACTCATAACCGCTCTGCGAGATCGCGAAATGATCGTAGCCAACTATCACGTGGATGGCTGCCACCTCTGGGAAGACGATCCAGCCATGAGAAATCATCACCGTCAGATCGCCCTTAGACACCTTGACTTTGCCGCAAAAATTGGCGCAAAAACTGTGCGCATAGACGCAGGGGGCACCGGAAAGGCATGGAAAGCCGAGCAGTTTGACTACATTGTCAGCACTTTCAAGGAATATTGCAGAATCGCCGCTGACGCCGGCTTTCGCGTCGGCCCCGAAAGCCACTGGGGCCCTGAATTAGTGCCGGATAACATGGAGCGCCTTGCCAGAGCAGTTGATCACCCTGCTTTCGGAATACTCCTTCACATCGGTCACTGGGAAGATGCCCCGGAGGAGGATGGCGACAGACGCCTGGCGCCGTGGGCCTTCCATACCCACGTTGACGCTCGTATCACACGAACAAGGCTGGCGGCAGCAATGAAGCTCTTGCTGGATGCGGGTTATGACGGATATTGGGGAGTTGAACATCATTCGGGCAAAAACGAGTATGCTGAAGTCGAATACCAGATAGCGGAAGTGCGTCGCGCGCTCTCTGCCATGACGCTTACGCAGGATGGCCTCCGATGAGCCACCCTTGGGAAAATGCAATCCGGGCCTTCGAGGAGCAGGCGCGACTGAATCCGCCACCCAGCAAGGCTGTGCTTTTCACCGGCAGTTCAACCATCACAATGTGGAGCAGCCTTGCGCAGGATTTTCCTTTTGTGCCGGTCATCAATCGCGGTTTCGGCGGTTCTCAGATGCAGGACATTCTGGTGTTTGCCGAAAGAATAATCGCCTCTTGCCGGCCAGCCGCTGTAGTGATTTACTCTGGAGATAACGACCTCGCTGCCGGCAAAATACCCGAGCAGATCGTGGGCGCCGCGCGCGGCATTCTGCGGAAAATTCGCAGGCTTTGCGGAAACATTCCGGCAATATTCATCGGACCCAAGCCCAGCCCCGCCCGATGGCATCTTGCGGAGGCCATCCACGAGACGAACGAACTCCTTCACGCGTGGCTTGATACCGAGTCCAATGTGCGCTACGTGGATGTGAGGCCGGTAATGTTGGACAAGAATGGAACCCCCCGGCACGAGTTGTTCGGGCCGGACAAGCTGCACATGTCACGAGCCGGTTACGAAGAGTGGATCCGCATCCTCACGCCAGTAATCCGCGAAATCATAACACTAACGCCGCAACCATCGCAGGCAGGGCCAAACTCATCTCCGATTAAACCCAACCACAGGATCTAAATACGGGTTCAACAGCGTCGTGGTCTGGCCGGTCTCCCGGTGCGCGCCGATTCGTAGAAAGCGTCCATCAGGTCGCTTTGAACCACGCCGTTCCATACGCTGGTCCGGGGCTCAGCCCTGCCAAGAATCGCGTCAATGAAATTGTCGTTGGGCGTCTGCGCCACGCCTGGCACAACCGGATATTTGACCTTCCCGTTCCTGTCAAAAACGTTCATCCAGCTTGCGCTCCAGCCGTCAACTTCTATGTGACCTTCGTCGAAAAGGAACACCATGTGGCCCGATCCCCCGGGACAGTTGCCGTTGACTCCTATGGACGCCATGACTCCATTGACAAACTTTACAACCATTACCGAGTTGATGTCCACCTGCGTGCCGTGTTTGTCCATAAACGCAAAAACTTCCTCGATATCAGACTCAACAGACCAGCACAGACTGTTCAAAAGATGAGCACCGCTATCATACGCTTGTCCACCTCCGGACAGTTTCGGATCTTGGCGCCATGTACCCATCGTTCCCTTCAGCCAGCCCTGAGAGAGATAGCCGCACACCATTTCGAGCTGGCCCAATTTCTTATTTCTGATCGTATCTCTTATATAGGCGAACTCGGGTGAACATGGGGTGTTGTACCCTATGACAAAAAGCTTTCCACTTTTCTCCACTTTTTTCGCCAGCTCGCGGGCTTGGCGCGAATCGGTTACCATCGGTTTCTCCATAAGCACATGACAGCCGGCTTCAAGCGCCTCCATTCCGTGCTGAAAATGTAAAGTGTGCGGAGTGACGATCGCAACCGCGTCCGGTTTGGCCGTTTGGTACATAGCAGCCGTATCGGTAAACATCTGAGGCGCAGGCGCGTAGCCTTTCAGATGCTTTTCCGCAAATGCGCGCAGCCTCTCCTCGCTGACATCACACAAGGCCACTATCTCAACATCCGGATTAGCCCTGAACCTGCCCGCATGCGCTCCGGCCATGCCCCCACACCCCACTATCGCAATACGCACCGTCCTCCTCTGGCTTCCCGTCTTTCGCCTCATCTTCATCAATCTCCTATTCCTTTTTTCAACTTATCTTCTTTAAGCCGTTATCCAGAACGAATCGAGAGAAGTCCTAAAATCCTCTCATACTTCTGAATGTGTGGCACCTCTTTCAACCGACTTTATAGGCAGAAGTATTGCCAGATTTATGACGGGCCAATTGGTAATCAGCATCGCCGCCTTGCAACCGACTTTATGGGCAGAAGTATTGCCAGATACTTTCCCCTCCCTCAAAACCCTGCCCCCTGTGCTGGCGGTTCATTGACGACAATGTATACCCTGAAATCGCGTGGCGCAATTTCGAAGTACAGATGCGCCCCCTGATTAACAGTGAAACTTGGCGATCCGCCTTCCTTGACCACAAAGCCAGGCATTTCAAATGTTTCAAGGTCGTAAATGCTGCGATGTTCTAACAATGCGGGCTTTTCAATAAGATTGGGAAAATCGAACCAAACCTCCGCACGCCTGGCTTGTTTGCTGTAATTGGATGCGATTATGAGCAATGCTCTGGGTTTGCGATAAATCGCCACGTCAATGTCCGGATCATTGTTAGCCACCTTGAACCTGCCTTTCGCCTGCCACGAAGGGATAAACTCCATTTCCCCGGGAAGCGCCTTGAACAAACGATATCTCCCCATCAGGTTGCTCTTATATTCAAGGCCATGCCAGAATTCGACGCCGTGCACGAGCATCGCAGCCTGCATGGTTCGGAATGCCTTCCATGCCGCAGGCCGGTCATATTCGCCGAGTTCGTCCTTGAAAGTGTCAGCTGGGAAATGAAAGAGATGGCTCAGGGCATATCCCCAGAGCGGCTGATTGTACATCACATCCATCCAGTCGCGCGGCCACATGTCCATATAGTCTATACTCCCCATGGAGGGCAAGGGATTCTCGCCGCCCATGACCAGATCCGCATAGGCCATCGCTGGAGCAAACTGAAAATCAGTGTTGTGAAAGACAATGGCGGTGGGATCGCGGTATTTCTCGAAGACAATGCGAATACGCCGCAGAAACTGTCGCATGTGCCATAGATCATACCCAGGCTGTATTCGGCCGTCTGACAGACGATAGGCGCTTGTCACGATCGGATCGTTATAAAGGCGGCAATAAAGATTGTCGAAATAATAGCCGTCCAGCGCGGTATCGCGAATGAACTTCTCTGTCCAGTAGAGTTTGTTGTCAGCAGCGCTGGGGCAGAAAGGACTCTGCCATTCAGCCGCAAAATAAGCGAACTCATGCGCCCAATAGTCAGCGGGCGAGTTCTCCACATAGCATTTTTCGAGCTGATGCGAGGCATGAAGATCCGCTACCCATTTGTGGAATTTCTCCACGTCATCAGGGTACATGCGCGCATACACGCGCTCCTTGGTTTTCTCAGGATCCCAGCGGCCGCTCTCCTTTTGGAAACCAAACCCAATGGTGTGAGCGGTACTCCTGTAGTACGACACCTTGCGCACCGGCGCCACACATAAGCCAAAAACAATGGTCCGCGGCTTGTCCAACACCGTCTCCTCTGAAGCTAGGTTGCAAACCAAGTCCACGGCACCCTTGTCCGTTCGCACAATTTCAATCGCCGGCTCTTTTTCCGAAGGCCACCAGCCCTCATCGCTATCAGCAAACCATGTGATCCCAGCCGAGAGATTGCCAACATGCACAATAGGCACAAACGATCCTAACGTCATCTTTTGCGCTTTTACACTTCGCGAGTCCCAAACCCGACCGATTTTGCCAGAGCCGGGAATCAATCCAGCCTGATTGGATTGACGCATACTCACACCATTGGCCATGTAATGAGTGGCAGCCTCCTGCCGAAAAGGTATGACGAGCTGCAACCGTTCGATATTTACTGCGCCTGACTCAGCAGCCAGCGTGATCCCAATCCTGGCTGTGCTGTCGTATTCGAAGACATACGAAACATCGGCATTTATGCCTCTTCCGCTCGCGCGTCCGGTATACGAAGCCCCTGTCGGGGATATCCTGCCGCGCCGAAGTCGTCCTGGCTCCAGGACGAATTGCTCACTGCCTGTCTTCACACGCAAGTGAATGGGCGCAGCGAGCAAGTCCACGCCAGCTGAAATAATTGAGGATGGCAGGGCACTCCCGCTGAGCTGTATTTCTTTCTGATAATGACAAATTACATCGCCTCGCTTCACCTCAACAGGCGTGAAAATACGCGGCACAATGCCTTCGCAGCCAATGTTGTTTCCTAGCCAGGGAAACTCTTTGACGTGATCCTTGCGCTCAAAGGCGCTTTGATTCGATGCGAGATTTTTGCCAGCACTGTTGCGGATCTCAGCTCTCACCAGGTACTTTCCGGGTGCTAAACTTTTGGGAAGCACGATCTCAGCCCTGCCCCGGCCATAAGGGAACTCGATAATTGTGCCTTCGGCAATGGCATTGCCCCCTTCGCTCGTGACCTTGATCACAGCTGATGCAACTTGCGCGCGCTGCGGCAAATCGTAAATGTCGACCATGGCTGTGAGACGGTCGCTAAGCGGATAGTAAGCACATGACATGGGAAATGCCTCAGGGCTGGTTTCGACCTTGACGCCAACGTTATTTTCAGGATCGTTATAGGCCAGACCGCGATTAAAGGTGAAAAGTGAACGTCCGCCGCTGAGGACCATAAAAGTGTAGGTATAATTCACATTATCTTGCGCAGCGCCAGCGTCCTCGTCAAAAGAATGCTTGAAAACCGCGCCGGATTCCAACGCAACTGCCATTTCTTTCTCAACCGGTTTTTCCTTTTCATTCCACACTCTCATGACAACTTTGCCCTCGAATCTGGCAGATGTGGTATTGGCGATCTCCACGTCAGCTGTCGCCCGTTTGGCCATGAGCCCTTTTTCTACGCCCGTAAGCCGTATGGCAGGCGTTTCGTCGCGAAAAATCGCGGTCACCGGCCACCCATACAAACCGCACCACTGCCAGGGATGCATCAGGCTGGCTGCAAAGCCGATTTTCCATCGCGAGCCATCCTTGAGCGGCTCTTGCGCATAGACAGTCTGGCGCGGAAAAGCGAACTCGCCCTCCCAGAATTTGCCGTCAGCAGACAGGCTTTGCTTGAAATCCCATTTGCCGTTCCATTCTATCATATTCTGGCCAATGGAATACTGGTCTTCGCGGTCCCATTGATTGCCTCCGGCAGTGCCGATGAATTGATACCGCGCTGGCAGGCCATGCGAGCCATTGCCGCCAGTGTCGATATAAAACTCCGCGCAGGTTTCCCACACGTCCATGAGGTCCCATTTCTGCTCACGGTTCAGCCGCGAAGGTTTTTCGCCCTCGCGCATGGGGATGCGCACAGCGTAGTAGAGATGCTCTGGATCCCAGCCAAGGTAGAAGATGGCGCCAGGCCGGGCCTTTAGGCGCTGACCAATGTTCGCTGCGCCTGTGCCTGCTGCCAGTACTGCCGCCTCTGCCCATTCGGCGGTATCAATTTTTCCATCAATCGCCGGCAGCTTCCGCAGTCGTGGGATGGATATTTGCATCTCACTGGGAGGCGGCGGTTCCTTGGCCTTGGCTTCCCGATCGGCTTTTTTTGCGGCGATGAGTGCTTGTCTGGCTGCCTCGAGCTCAGCCTGGGCAATCCTGTATTTTTCTTCTGCGGCGACTACAGGTTCTGGCTCTGCTTCTCGCGCTGACAGCATCCCAGCAAGAGTCCAAAGCGTCATCAACGTTATTCCGAGGTGTTTATTCATAACTTCCTCTTTCTGGAAGTAACCTTCTGACCGTTCTCTCCAGTCACAGTCTTAACGCACTGTGGCTCACCATACGCATCGCTGTCTTGCTTGGCAACAGCCAAGTTCGCCGCTGTGCAACA
>CALETX010000129.1 GCA_937920455.1 uncultured bacterium | reverse complement strand
GGACCGGACGGGATGGGTTGTCACGCAGGTTCACTTGTCGGGCGGACATGAAATGATTCTTGTATACAGGCTTAACGACCCGCGCGGCAGCATGGCAGTTAGGCCAGTCGGCCTTGACCCGAATCGAAAGTATCTCCTCTCAAGGTGGGATGGCTCCGACATGGCCGAGAAGAGAAGCGGCAGACAACTGATGGAAGAAGGGATTCAAGTGGATCTGCCTGCATTTTTCAGAGCAACGGCGGTTGTTTTGGAGCTGTCTCCTCATGACTGAAACAAAATTTCCTTCTGCATTTCTGAAGAGAAGGGCAAGTGGCCGAATAATAGCGGGCCATCCTTGGGTGTACGAAGGGGAAATAGACAGAATAGAGGGCAAAGCCGCCGCCGGCTGCGAAATTGACGTTCGAGACAATCGCGGCAGGTTTGTGGGAAGGGGCATATATAATCCAGCGTCTTCGATCCTGGTTCGTATATACTCACGCGCAGAAGGCGAGCTGCTCGACGAAGCATTCATCCATCGCAGATTGTGTAGCGCGTTGAGACGTCGCGCATCATTTTTGGGATGCGGTGGCGCAAGGGAGGCAAACCCCAATGACCTGCTCAAATGTCTGCCGCAGGCATGCAGACTCATGTGGTCAGAGGCGGACCTGTGTCCAGGCCTTATCCTTGACAGGTATGGCGATGCGTGCGTCATGCAGACACTCGCGCTCGGGGTTGAGCGGTGGAAGAGAATGATTGCGGATTATCTGACGGGGAGCCTGGGATTCAAGCTGGTTGTTGAGAGAAACGATGTTCACAGTCGGCGCCATGAGGGCCTAGATCAAGTTAAAGGCATTCTAGCCGGAGAAGATCCGGTTGTGCGGAATGTGATAGTAGGGTCGGCTCTCATGGAGATTGACCTGCTGGAGGGGCAGAAGACAGGCGCTTATCTTGACCAGGTTGACAACTATCAGTTCATCAAGGCGATAGCCGGAGGACGCCGTGTTCTAGACGCATTTTGTTATCAGGGTGGTTTTGCGTTGCATGCGGCCCTCGGAGGGGCGGCGTCGGTTATTGCCGTGGACTTGTCTGAAAGCGCCCTGCAAACAGCGAAGCGCAATGCAATTCTCAATGGTGTGGAGGGGCGGATTGAGTGGCGTTGCGCCAATATTTTCGACATGCTTCATGCCTCAGCCAAAGAGGGCGTGGTGTTTGATCTGATCGTGCTGGATCCTCCTTCCTTCACTCGATCCAGGGACAGGATCCCGGATGCCGCACGTGGGTATAAGGAGATCAATCTTAGGGCTCTTTCCATGCTGGGGGAAGGCGGACTGCTGGCTACGTTCTGCTGTTCGCATCACGTTGACTCGGCCGTATTCCGCGACCTTGTGCTGGACGCAGCTTTCGATGCAAGAAAGCGTCTGCTCCTGCGGCAAGTGTTCAGCCAGGCGCAGGATCATCCAATTGTGCCTGCTGTGCCGGAAACAGAGTATCTGAAGGGATTCCTGTTTGAGGTCATGGCGGATTAATCCAGAGCGCCGTATGCAAGAGGATGCGAACCACGAAAAACGGCTGCTGTCGGCGGAAAAGTCGCCGAGGCATGATTTTAGGGGTTGGTACGAGGCAGTTTACCCGCGACTCGAGGGATTCGGCGTTTGGATGCGCGGGATTGGAGTAAATGTCATCCCTGCGTCCGAGTTCGATTGTCGGGAATTCCGTCTTTTGACAGTTCGGCTTTCGACATGGCGAGATACTGCCTGTTCATTTTCTCATCTCCTGCTGTACGCCCTGGCCTCTGAGATTGAAGGCGTTTTTCCGGATATCGCGTATCTTCCACCCCGCTTGGATTTGCGGTGGTACGACGAAGGAAACGCGCCATGGTGGCTTGGGATAGTGACAAAAAAAGCGCCGCGAGCCTTCGACATGATC
This sequence comes from uncultured bacterium, assembly GCA_937920455.1. GTDB lineage: Bacteria > Verrucomicrobiota > Kiritimatiellia > UBA8416 > CALETX01 > CALETX01. Next base: position 1,797 of record CALETX010000129.1, on the reverse strand, counting down.
GGTATTTCAAACGCGACGATTCTTGAGCTTGTGAACCTCCCTCATTTGTTAAGAACCGCCGGCATACAAGAGGAGCTTTCCAAACGGATGGCGGATCCGGCTGCCCCCCTGCTGATACTTGGCGGGGCGAACGCGCCGGCTGCCCGCTACCTGATTGGCGAGTCGTCGCCTGTGGACGGCATATTTGTTGGCGAATCGCTTGATGATATCCGCCATCTCATAAGCCTGGCCATGGAAGGTAAGAAAGCAGGGGCGTCAAAGGAGGTTATCCTTTCAAGAATGGAAGATGTTCCCGGCTTTATCCGGACCGGATCGGCAGGCAGGCGTTATCCGAGGCGGCCGGCGGACATCGCCGGGGAAAAGTATCCGAAGAAGTTGCCAGCGTTTGAGGAAATGTCGCCGGTGAGAATAGAAATCAGCTCAGGCTGCGTTGCATTCTGTCGGTTCTGCGCGGAATCATGGTGGCGAAAACCTTATCGAGAGGTTCCGATGGAGGAGGTCGTCAGACGCGCGGCTGCCCTAAAGGCGACCACCGGCGCGGACGGTGTTGAGGTGTACAGTTTCAACTTCAACACGCATGCTGAAATCAAAGGAATTCTCGACACCTTCAGAACGATGTTTGCGGACGTGACTCTCACGAGTCAGCGACTCGATGTTTTCGGGCGGGATGAGGCCTTGCGGGAAACTCTGAAGAGTCTGGGCAAGTCGTCTCTCACGTTCGGGATTGAAGGCATATCAGAACGCCTGAGGAGGTATCTGGGCAAGGCACTTTCAGACAGCAACATGTTTGCCGGCCTGAGTGCGGCTTTTGCTGCACGGCCAAGGGAACTGAAACTCTTCTTTCTTGCCACAGGACTTGAGACCGAATCAGACCTTGCGGAGTTTGAGCAATTTCTGCGACGGACGGCTGGAATGAGGAAGGTTGGCGGAGAGAAAAGTCGGGTGATTGTTTCGATGACGCCGCTTGTGCGGTTTCCCGATACGCCTCTTGAAGACGAAGCGGCGCCTCCTGTTGAAACAATGGCGAGTATATTGCGAAAGGCGGCCGGACTTGTCAGATCGGCGGGATTGGAATACCGCGAAGCCATGGGGCTTGACGAGTGGCGCATATCCCAGATCCTTGCCAGCCCGCATCCTCACGCATGGGCAGCGCTGTCGCAGGTTGTGCTGAAGTTGGGATTTGTGTACTACGGAAGGATTTCAAGCGGTTTTATCTCGGCGGTGGAGTCCGCCCTGGCAGAACTGGACAAACGCAGTTCGTGTGCTTTGAGAGATACGGATCGCCTGCTGCAGAGGGGGCGCCGTGTCACCGGCGTCTGTTCAGCCTTTTTGAGCACAGAGCGGGACAAGGCGCTGCTTTTTGAGGATGCGCCGATATGCCGAGGCGCTTCGCAAGCGTCAGGTCGTCAGTGCGTCGCATGCGGCGCCTGCGATGGGCTGACATTTCCCACGGTGGTCAGATCCACGCATGGTTTCTCTGATTCCAGCGTTTCGACGGCGCGAGGCATCGAGAAGGATCGCGATTTGGTGCCGGTCGCTATTCTTGTGAACATGGCTGAACAGGCCAGGGGTGTGCCGCGCAAGCTTGCGGCAATGGCTGTGGCTTCGGCAATTATGCAAAAGGAGCATGGAACGGTTCCTGATTATTATAGATTTGCCTCATCCTACTGGGGCGATGATGAAGGGGCGGCTTGGATTTTTGGGGATGACATACTGACTCTTGAGTGGCGCAAGGGATGTGTCGGGTTCCTCCACAAGAGGCTTGAAAGTCCTGCTTTTGTGTCCGATTTACATACC
>CALETX010000128.1 GCA_937920455.1 uncultured bacterium | reverse complement strand
TGCGTCAAGTCTATATCAACAAAAAAATAAATATAGTTGAATCTCAGGCCGTCTGATGCTACAAACAGGTTTGTCGGCGCGTCGCCGGCCAGTCTTTGACGCCGACGGGCGTGAAAGCTCTGTTCGCGGCAAAATGAACAGGAGGCCCGGAATGAAGATTGTGAGGTTTGTCGGCAAAACAGCAGCATTTGGTTTTGTCGTTTGCTCCCTTTCCCTGAATATGGCGGCTTGTCGTCACGCTTTCGGAACGGAAACGGAAAACACCCTTCTCCCTATCCTGCCTGCCTCTGACAAGATTACCGTGGACGGGAAGTTAGACGACTGGGACCTCAGCGGCGGCATATTCGCATGCGGAGACGCCGAGAATCAGCGGGAGGCTTTTTCCGTGTGGTTTCACGGCATGTGGGACGCGGATAATGTGTATTTCCTGGCGCGATGGAAGGACGAGACGCCTCTCAATAATCATTACCAGTCAGTCAGTGGGATGGGATTCAACAACGACTGTCTTCAGTTCCGGGCAATAGTCTTTCCAGGAACTCCCCAGGAGCGCGTAACCCACTGGACATTGTGGCGCGGCTGCGACGGTGTGGACGTGATGCATCTTCACTATGGACCGTTCGGCCGGCAATGTTCGTACGCAAAGGACTGCAATCTGAGGGAGATGGGCGGAAAAATGGCCTTTTCCATTGACCAGGATGGGAAAGGGTATGTTCAGGAAGTGGCGATACCGTGGGCAGCCTTCACCGACGGCCAAGGCCCGCTGAAAGCGGGAGACAAATTGAGGTTTACGCTTGAGCCCAACTGGACTCTGCCTTCGGGTCGCCTCTCGATAAAGGACATACTGAAGGCCGGAGGACCGGACCGGGTGTTCACATTCATGTCCGACCAGAGCTGGGGAGAGGCGGTCTTGGAAGGCAGGGGCAGGATATCGCCGCCGCCCGTCAGGCTGAGCGACGGCCGGACGTTCGCTGTGACCGTTGAAAAGGGACTGCCGGTCGTCAATTGGACAGGCCTTATCAGGCCTCGCGACCTGCGAGGTTTCATTCCGATAAAATTCGACATGCCGGTTGACGGTTACGTGTCTTTGATAATTCGTAACGAGCATGGGGAGGTGGTGAGGCATTTGCTCAACTGCGATTTTTTTGCTCGCGGGAGGGTGGAGCTGAAATGGGACGGACTGGGCACTGGTCTGTATCGTCAGCCTGGCGTCGAGCTGCCCGCCGGCATATACAGATGGAGCGGCATTTATCACAAGGGTGTCAACTTGCGTCTGAGAGGCTGGGCGTGCAACGGCGGCGTCCCGTGGTACGCGGGGCCTGGCACAGGCTGGGGCGGTGACCACGGAGCGCCGATTTCCTGCTCTGCCTGGGGCGACACGATAGTTTTGGCCTGGAGCGGTGCCGAGGCTGGCAGCGCGGTTGTAGTATGCGATCTGGACGGAAAGGTGAGGTGGACATTCAGTTCCGGCGGCATGTGTGGCGCCGGATTCGTGGCAGTGGACGATAAGGCGATTTATGTGATCGAGGAAAAAACCTTCGATCCAAACAAACAGGTTGGCTTTTATCGCCTGGAACATGGCCGGGCGATGATGATAACCGGTGATGGTCTTCCTTCCAAGATCCCTGCCTGTACAGGCTTTGATGTTGCTGATGGTTTGCTGTTCTTCAGCGTGGCATCTAACAATGAAGTTAAAGTCATGAAGAGGGATGACGGCTCGCTCGTGAAATCTTTGTCAGTGTCGGCGCCGGCCTGTCTGGACGCTGTCAGAAAGGATCTGATCTACGTCCTTTCGGAGCGGAAGGCTCTTTTGAAGATCAATCCTGAGACCGGAGAAATCAAAACTCTCATAGATGGGCTTGCGGATGCGCGGGGAGTGGCTTCAGCTCCTGACGGCAGAATTTATGTTGGGACAAGGGGCGAGGAGAATCAGGTGGTCGTGTTCTCAGAGGATGGGTCGAGTGTCGGAGCATTCGGACGCAAAGGGGTGCGAGCCGTGGGGCCATGGGTTCCTGAGCAAATGAAGAACATCGAGGCGCTGACGGTGGATTCCAAGGGCAGGCTGTGGATCATGGAGCATGAAATGAATCCCAAACGGGTCGTAGTATGGGATACAGCTTCGGGCGCATTGGTGAATGAGTTGTTCGGTCCAACTCATTATGGCGCGAGCGGGGCGGCGATTTGTCCAACCGATCCAGACATAATGGCTGGGGAAGGATGCGAGTGGCGTCTCGATCCGCAAAGCGGCCGCTCGAAATGTACTGGATTCATCGGTCAGAGCGGAAACTTCGCGAGGTTTGCGCTTGGTCCGGGAAACCGTGTTTACCTCATGCTCAGCCACGCCGGACTGGGGTACGGTGGATCGCTTGCCGCCACGATTCTGGAGAGAGTGGGAGAGGGAGTTTATAAAGTGAGATCAAGATTTTACGGCGGCAACGAGAAAGATCCCATGACACGTTACTGGGCCGACGCCAACGACGACCAGGAAGAGCAAAGTGACGAGATTCAATCGGTCGAGGGCCGCAGCAGTCTGGCCGGGTACTGCGGATGGGCAATGTATTCTTCTTATGACATGACCCTGTATCCTGAACACACGACGAAAGAAAACCGGACTGAACTCTGGCAACTGAAAGTGAAGGGATTTTCTTCCTGTGGCGCGCCACTGTATGACCTTGCCAATCCAGCGGTTATCGCGCCTGTTTCCTCAGCAGGCACCATGCCGGTCAAAGATGATAGAGGCTGGCCTGGCATGCCGATGCCTTCGTCGGACAACCGGCTCCTTGCGGGATTCGCGCCCGATGCTGTTGTGTGTTATGAAATCGGGAAAGGATCGTACAGGTGGTGGTATCCGTGCCAGTGGTTCGGAGTTCACGGTTCTCATTACGCCCCGCCGCCGGAACCCGGCCTGTTGCGCGGCATATTCGGCTTTATTGGCTCCGCGAGGCTTCCGCAGCCGCTTGGAACTGTGTGGGTCTGCAACTCAAATGTGGGCGAGTGGCACATGTTTTCGGAGAACGGGTATTATGTTACTCGCCTCTTCCAGGGCGATCCCATGAAACAGCGCTTTCCCGATGAGGCCGGCCCTGGAGTGAGTCTGGACAATGCCCCGCCGGGACTGGGGGGCGAGGATTTCGGAGGTACCTTCGTTCAGGACGTAAGAGGGAGGCTTTTCTGCCAGGCGGGCAAGGTGGGAATATGGAATGTTGAGGTTCTTGGCCTTGACAGAGTCCAGGAACTGCCGGGCGGCAAGATTGTACTGAAAGAGGCGGATGTTGCGCGGGCCAGAGCGATCCGGGAGCAGTGGATTCAGGAAAATGTCGGCACCAAGAAATACAAAGTTGTATCAGGCACGCCCGAATTAAGCGGAAGTGTTGCCGATTTTGACCAGATGAAGGCCGGCGTGATTAATTTCAAAAAGACGGATGACGCCGGGGTGCATGTTCGCGGGTTGTGGGATGAGAAATACCTCTACGTGTGTTGGGAGGTTCGCGACAACACGCCGTGGAAGAATGGAGCGGCCGACGCGAAGATGATGTACGTGGGGGGGGACACCGTTGATTTGCAGATCGGGTCCAATCCCAAAGCCGATCCCAAGCGAAGCGAGGCTGTGGAAGGCGATATGCGTCTATCCATCGGACCGTTCGGAGAACAGACTGTGGCGATGCTCTATCGCAAGGCGAGCAAAGACAAGAAGCCGGCGA
>CALETX010000127.1 GCA_937920455.1 uncultured bacterium | reverse complement strand
TGACCGATGAAAACATCCATGTCAGCATCGTTTAGATCAAGCTGCGCAAATGAAACACCGTCCCTTACCGGCAATGCCCTGTGATTCGGCCACGGTCTTTTCCTGTCCAACAAGTGAACAGACCACCGTTCGTTCAATTTCTTAACCCGCGCTGTAAGAAAGCCGGGCATGGCTGTCTTCGATATCTCGCCTTCAAAGGCTCCGCCATCAGCTTCCAGGTCGAGTATCAAGTAGGTGTCCAGCACCTTGCCGCGCTTTGTTTTGACCTCGTAAGCCGGCTTGCCGAGCGCATCAACTCCGAACGCCCGCGCCATGGTCACCATCTGATCGTAGGTTGTCCCTCCTGCTGCGCCACCGAACGCCAGCGTGTATTTGATTTCATCCCCAGCGCTCATCTCTTTGAGCCCTGCTTTGTAGAAAAACTGCAAATTCTCGCCATTAGCGACATAGGTCACGTCATCGCTCACGCCAAACATCATAACGGCTCCCGCTTCGCTCTCAATGCACGAATACACACCACGCCCGAAAGTTCCTTCAGACCGCGTATTCTTTTCCCCCGTCAAAGGTTTGCCATCGCGGTACACAATTCCACGAGTATAACCGATCCGCACACCCTTACCTTCTGTAGAAATCGGCTCCTTCAGCCTGGCGGACGTCTCAATCCAACCGATTCTGAATCCCTCTGTCAGCCAGTTGCATGCGTAAATCCGCGCCGATCCCTCGATTTTGCGAGTTGGAATCAATCTGTGCCAGCTTGACCACGAGTTGCCCGACCCCTGCTGCGGCTGCTCATATTTGTGCCCAAGGGCAGATGCTTGCGAATTCTCCTCCGCAGGGTCGTATGCAAGCCTGAAACCATATTCTCCAACAGCAATCTCCGGCCCCACCATCCAAGTATTCGGACTGGTAAAGAGCTGCCGGTACTCCCCCGGAACAGACAGGTTGAGATCTACTCTCACAGGAGGCAAGCCAGGCGGCTGCCCATCAACTGGAATCGTCGGCGAATTGGGCGTCAGCCCAACAGCAGGATTAACAAAAATATCCATTTTACCCTTGGACGGGGTGCATCCCATGTTCATCTGAAAACCCACAGGCGTCCAGTACTGAGTACCGTCAGACTTCAGCTTCAGCCTTGAGTTGCCAAGAATATTGCACCGATCGCTGCAGAAGAACTCCTCTTTGATTAGGTTGCGGTTCCAATAAGCCATACTCACTGCCTGGCCACCGCGGATATCCTCAACAACAAGCGTTGCTCCTATCTGCTGCGCGTTTGCCAGAACAAGGTCCGCCTCGAATTTCTTTTCCCCGTTGAAAAGCCAGCGCCGTATGGCGCGTCGGCTGCCATCGTGCAGGACAACTGATTTCAGCCCCTCGTCGGACGCCACTCGCAATCTGATTCTGAACTCCCACACATCAGGCCGCCACCACAGGCCATTCGGCCAAGCCAGGTTATTCGGCGACCTCCACAGCAAAATCCGCGGGCCGCTTGTCACATACTGCGCTCCCATTCCGCAAAAGGACCATGCGCCTTGATGCCATTTGCCCTCGCGCAAATCCTTTAAACTGCGATTCCAAACGATGCGCCAACCCGACTTGGCACGTTGCGCAACCAGGGATGGATCTCTCATTATTTCAAAGGCCATAACAGCCTGGCAGCCGCCCATGTTCTGCCAGTGGAGATACTCATTCAGCGCGTCATCAATCTGTCGGCCGTCTTCAAACGACTTGATTGGGAAGGAGTTGTAAAGTTTGTAGTCTTCCCAATGGATCCAGTTTTCCTTGTGACGCCAGAATCCGGTCAAATCCTTCTGGTGAAGCATTTCGTTGACATACTGGAAATAAACGTCGCATCTGTTGGCCTTTGTCGTATCAAACCTGTTATCTGCAAGTCGCATATGCTGTTTAAAAAAAAGGACATTGTATCCGATGGCATACAGGTGATTGCTCTGCGCGTCTTCGTAAGTAAATCCGGGCACCGCAACGAACTGGTCGTCGGAGACGGCCGCGCATTCCTGCACGAGCTTCTCCCATTTTTCAGCATCGAGAGCGAGACTGTCCTCTAGAAAAACAATAAAGTGCAATCCCGCTTCACGAGCCGCCTTCGCGTAATCGGCAACAGTGCCTTCACCTGTCGAAAGCACAGTGCGCGCTCCACAAAGTCCAGGATGCTGCGGCATATCTGCTTCTTCGGAAAGCGGTTTCGCGTGCCTTGTCCAATCTATTACCGGTGGTTCTTCCCACGGCGTAACGGGAGGGTTAAGAATCTCCGGTGGAGTTCGAGCTCCTCCTACACCGGCAGCCATCGAAGGCTCCGCAAGCCAAAACATCAAATTCGCCAGTAACCTCAACCAGTCGCTTGGATGACGCGGATCATCGTGCTTCAGCATCGCCGCAACAGGAGGACAGTTAGGTGGAGGTCTGATCAGCCAGTAATCGCGCATGGGCAAGACTGCAATCCTGCCCTTTCCCACCTCTCGTATTCCTACCAACGCCGGTGAGCTTGGCACTTCCTCTCGAGGCAACCACTCTTGCAAGTTAGGATCGTTGCGGCGGTGAGTAACGGTCTTCATGCTCTCCGCGCCGCGCGCCACAACAGTCCACTCTTTGGAAAAATCGTATGACATCGGCGGTTCCCAACCGGTGGTGGAATGAGAAACAACCGTGAGAAGCCCACGCACTCCCTCAGAAAAAGGAGGGATGACTTTATCGGTCCAACTCAACTGCCCATGCGTCACTGAGACAATATTCGAAGGGTCTGTATCCTGAAGGGTTTCCCACCTTGGCCTTGCGCCGAGAGACTCCAGCCACTTGAAAGCTCCCTCAAAATGTTCTCCGGATGGGTTAAAAACCAGCACCCCTCCTCCGCGAGCAAGGAACTCATCAAGCAGATGCCTCTCGCTGTCGCTGGGGTTTGCGACCACAACCACATTATACATGTTGCTGCTCAGGATCGCAGAAAGCGACCCTTTGGGACCAGCGCCAATTTCTATTCCCAAGTCGTGCAAAGGCCGAGACACGTAGCCGGCATGCGGTGCAGATGTATTATACCGATTCGCACAGAAAAGAACGGCTGGTCGTCTGGCTTCTTCCGCTTTGCTCCCCAACGCAAGACACGCAGACATACCGCAAAACATGACATATAGAGTCGTCCTTCGAAAGAGATTTTGGCGCGCGGAGACGGCCACTCTCGTTCGGCCCACTGGGATTGTCAATGAAACGCTGTTCATTCTGACCTCGCTTTCGCATGTTCCTGCAGCCAACTCAAACCAGTCCTCCAACGATTTCTTGACACTCTCACGGTGAGACCCAAACTTACGCGGCCGTGTAGCCTCCGTCAACAAATAGACACGCTCCTGTCATGAACTCAGACGCCGCTGACGCCATGAAGATTATCACCGGCCCAATCTCTTCAGGCCGGCCCCACCGGCCGAGAGGAATTTTCGATGCCATTGCGGAACTCAACTCTGGATTCTCAAGCAAAGGTTTGTTTATTTCGGTGGCAAAAGGGCCGGGACACAGGGCATTCACCGTTATCCCGTAAGGCGCAAGCTCCAGCGCCAAGGCACGTGTCATGGCGGACAGCCCACCTTTGCTCGCGCAGTATGGCGTTCGTCCAGGCATGGCCACTTCCGCCATCATGCTGGATACGTTGATGATCCGTCCCCACTTCCGCGCCTTCATCACCGGAGCGGCTGCACGGCAGGCCAGCCACGCGCCCTTTAGATTGACCGATATAATCGAATCCCACTCTTCCGGCGAGAGCTGTTCAATCGGTCCCCTGATGTTTATGCCGGCGTTATTTACAAGTATGTCAAGCCTCCCCAAGCGATCACAAGCCACCTTAATCATTCTCTCAACATCGGAGTGTTTCGACATATCCGCCGCAACTCCTACTGTCTGCCGCCCGTAGGCAGCGGCTATGTCCGCTGCCGCTTTTCCGGCGCTATCGCTCCGCCGCGATGTAATCGCGATATTTGCCCCAGCCTCTGCAAGAGCACGGGCCATCACAAGACCAAGCCCCCGGGCAGCTCCGGTCACAAGCGCCGCTCTGCCATCGAGACGAAAAGCACTCATGAATTCCGCCATGGTCTCCCCCCTTGCCTTCAGCGCTCAGAATCCCGAATCCTCCGGCCGGACAAGCGCACAGAATCAGGCAGAACATCATTCATGCTGCCGGTCCTGTAGCCGTCAAGGTCCAAGGCAACATATGCGAAGCCAGCCTTGTGAATCGCCGCTGCTGCCTGACGTCTGATTTCCGGCCGTGACATGCGCCACATTTCATCCCGCGCCACCTCAATTCTTGCCACGTCACCATGATACCTGACGCGCACCTCGCGGAACCCAAGATTTCTCAGTCCCTCCTCCGCTTTATCAACTGCACTCAACGCTTTTCGTGTGATTATGGTGCCGTATGGAAACCGCGACGCCAGGCATGCCATGGAAGGCTTGCCTGCGCTTGAGAGTTTCATGGCACGAGAGATGGCAAGGATGTCGTTCTTGCCGAGTTCAGCTTCCTGCAATGGACTACGTATCCCAAGCTCAACGGCTGCTTTGCTGCCAGGACGATAATCTGCGGCATCATCTGCATTGGTGCCGTCGCAAACCACCAGAAAGCCTCTTTGCCTTGCCAGGCGGATGATCCTGGAAAAAATGCTTTTCTTACACAGATAGCATCTGTTAGGAGGATTGTGCGCAAATCCTCGAATCCGAAGTGGGTTCAAACGTATCAGAATGTGAGGCATGCCCAACTGGCGGGCTCGACGGCATGCCGTGTCCTTCTCCGTCCGAGGCTGAAATGGAGAAACAACTGTCACAAGAAGCGCATTCCCGCCGAGAATCCTCTTGGCAACTGCGGCAAGAAAACTGCTGTCCGCGCCGCCTGAGAATGCGATGGCTGTAGGACCTAACCCTCTGATGATCTTTTCAAGCCTCTTCAGCTTTTCGGCGCGTTTCATCACCATTCCAGTCCGCCGCCTGGCGAAGCGCCCCTGCCTTGACGGCATCAGGGTTTGGAGTTACAACCCTCTAATGCAACAGACGGAGAAAAATCATGCCTTTTTTATCAGTAGTGGTGCCGGTTTTCAATGAGGAAGAAAACGTTCCTGTATTGTGCGAAAAACTTCACAACGTTCTTTCGCAAATTGGCCGGTCTTACGAGATACTGCTTGTGGATGATGGCAGCGCAGATTCCACCTGGCAGCGATTGCTTGACGCACGTCGGAAGTATCCATGCCTGAAGCTGGTAAGATTCAGGCGGAATTTCGGCCAGACTGCAGCCATGAGCGCCGGATTTGCCGAGGCCCAGGGCGATGTGATCGTTACACTCGACGCGGATCTTCAGAACGATCCTGAGGACATTCCAAAACTGTTGGAAGTGATGGAAAGCGGCGTGGATGTTGTTAGCGGATGGCGTCGCTACAGGAAGGATCCGTTCCTAACCAGACTTGTGCCATCGCGCATTGCAAATGCTCTCATCAGCAAGATCACCGGAGTCCGCCTCCATGACTACGGATGCACGCTGAAAGCGTATCGCAAAGAAGTGGTAAAAAATCTCCGCCTTTATGGGGAAATGCACAGGTTCGTCCCTGCGCTGGCCAGCTGGGTAGGCGCACGAATAGCCGAAGTCGAAGTCACCCACTGGCCGCGTCGTCTCGGTAGGTCCAAATACGGCCTCTCGCGAACATTCAGAGTGGTCTTGGATCTTCTGACAGTGAAGTTTTTGCTCAGATACAGCTCCCATCCCATCCAGATATTCGGGAAAGTCGGAATGTTCTTCGGAGTGCCCGGCATTCTTATGCTCGGCTTCATGGTGCTGGCTCATTTATTATATAACTTGGGAGTTGAGTCGCTGTCTGGAGCTGTCGATGTCGTGAAACGCCCCTTCTGGGTTATCACTCCTTTCATGCTCATCCTTTTCTGCATGCAGTTCATAAGTATGGGCCTGCTGGCGGAAATTCAAATAAGAACCTATCACGAATCGCAAAATAAACCGCCATATGTGATTCGTGAAATCATCGAGCCATCAGATTGAATGGCAAATCAGAATAGAAGCAAGCGATCTATCATACAGCATGACGTCAGATGATTTTCCAACTTGTCTGTTGTATATTTTCGGCATTATCCTCAGCGCCGGTCTGGCGCTCAACGTTGTTTTCCTCCTTAGACTAAGCTCGCGCCGTCTCAATCTGTCTACCCTGCTGGATGCCGCCGGCGGATGCGCCTGGAATGTATCGGATGCCCTCAGACTCTTCGGGGCTCTGGCCATCTGTCACGGCCTCCTTTATGTGATTCTGATGTCAATCCACAAAGTCGCGGATCTCAGCGACAACACAATGAGTATCTTGGCATTTGGCGGACACATGGTTTTCTTTCATGGAGTCGTACTCCTTTATACCTCATTCCTGCTCCGCCGCAACCGCGAGCGATGGGTTGACCTGCTAGGCACGAAACCCAACGACTGGCTGCGCCACGTTGCCCATGGAATCGCATACTACATGGCTGCCATGCCCCCCGTCCTGCTGGCCGGTTGGGTTTACACTTTTTTCCTTACCGACTGGGGTTATCCGGTCGGACCGGATGACGTTCAGGATATTGTCCAATTCTTTCTCAATCCAGATTTTCCCTACCCGGCAAAAGTGGGCGCTGCCGTTGCCGGCATCACTCTGGTTCCCGTGGCTGAAGAAATACTGTTCCGGGCAATGGCGCTGCGGCTCCTTGTCAGAAGCACGGGCAAGCATCTGGCTGTGTTTCTGGTTTCGACGTGTTTCGCTATCCTTCACATGCATATTCCGTCAATTGTGCCGCTGTTCGTGTTCTCCGTGGCGCTTTGCTGGGGTTACATGCACACCGGTTCCCTTATGGTACCGATTATCATGCATTCCGCATTCAATTCCGTAGCAATACTGTCATCCTTCTTGCGCGTGTCCAATGTCGCCTCATGATGCGAAAAAGGGAAGTATTACATCCATGAAATCATACCACTCAGGAAAGGTTCTCTCGGTAACGTGGGTCCCCAAAAATCCCCCACGCCTGATACCCGGAGTTGTGCGGATACTCGACCAGACGCGGCTCCCTCACAAGGTGGCGTTCATCGAAACATGCGACCCTCACCGCATATGGAAGGCGATACGATCGCTGCAGGTGCGAGGAGCGCCGGCAATCGGCATCGCGGCGGCAATGGGAACCGCCGCCGCCGTGCAACATGTCCGAGCCTCATCCGGAGCGGCAGTGGTCAAAGCAGTCAACAGAGTTGCGTCATATCTCGCCACTTCAAGGCCAACAGCTGTAAACCTGTTTTGGGCACTCGAGAGGATGAGGCGCGTGGCATCCGAGAATGCCGCTCTGCCTCCGCCAGAACTCCTAAGGCGCCTCGTCCAGGAGGCGATCGCCATCAGAAACGGCGATGCCGCCATGTGCAAGGCTATAGGCGAGCACGGCCTGACTCTTCTCAAGAACGGCTGTTCAGTGCTGACCCACTGCAATGCCGGCACGCTTGCGACCGCCGAGTTCGGCACAGCTCTTGCACCGGTGTATGTGGCACATGAGAGCGGCTTGCGCGTGCACGTCTACGTTGATGAGA
>CALETX010000126.1 GCA_937920455.1 uncultured bacterium | reverse complement strand
TTTTGCGATGTTGACGAGTCTCTCCAGATCAACCCCTCACAAATCGAGTCGCTCATCACGCCAAGAACCGTAGCCATTGCTCCAACTCATCACTGGGGCAATGTTGCAGACATGGATCCCATTCTACGAATCGCGAAGACGCGCGGTCTCAAAGTCATCGAAGACTGCGCCCAGGCCCCAGGCGCGACTTACCGCGGAAAATACGTTGGCACATTAGGAGACATAGGCTGCTTCAGCATTTCTGCTTACAAGATCATAGGCGGTGGCGAGGGCGGCCTGGTGCTGACCAACGACGAACGGACCTTCGATAGAATCCGCCAGATTGCCGAAGGTGGGGGCCTCTGGCGTCCCGACCGTTTCGCCCATCCACGGTACGAAGGCGAAATCTTTCCCGGCACCAATTACCGCATGAGCGAGCTTGAAGCTTCGATCAACGTGGTTCAAATCCGCAAACTTCTCCAAATCTGCGAGCGTTACCGCAGAATCAGCCGCCGAATTCTAGGCAAGCTCCACATATTCAGGGAAATCAAGCCCCAGACTATAAACGACTCCGCAGGATGGATCGGCTATCTGATCAGATTATTCCCAGCCACGCACGAACTCTCCTCTGCTATTGCCAAGGCACTCCAGGCAGAAGGGATTGGAGCCTGGACACGAGGCCCGACTCATCCGCCTGACTGGCATCTGTGCACAGATATGCTGCCGGTGGTATTGAAGCAAAGCCATTCGCCAGGCGGGTCGGTTTTTGAAGATTTTAGATACCTCCAACGCGGAGGCTCCGTGGAATACAGGGAAATCTGCCCGGTAGCCAACGACCTTTACGCTCGCGAAGTGACAATTGCAGTGGACCAATGGTGGACAGTCCGTGACGCCGATGACGTGGCCGCTGGCATCAACAAGGTGCTTTCGGCATACTGTACCCACGACCCCAATGCAAAGAAATGGCTGTAAGAAACACATTCAACACAGCAAGAGAAAGGCACTGCCGCTATGATTACCATATTCGACTCTCGATGCACAGTCGGACGTCACTTGCTCCTGCGCGAAGGCGGACAGCACAGCGCGACGGACCTTCTTGCTGAAATGAACCGATACGGTATCGCCGAAGCGCTCGTTTTGGATTCCCTGGCAAGGGAAAACCACCCCGAAGACGGCAATCGCCGTATCCTTGACTCAACGGCCTCATACCCTCGCCTCTACCCAGCATGGTCCGCTATGCCCGCCGCCGGCAATGACGAACAGGAGAATCCCGAACTTTTTCTTCAGAAAATGCGCAAACACAACGTGGCGGCGCTGTTTCTCTTCCCACGCCAGTATCGCTTCAGCCTCTCAGACTGGTGTGCGGACTCCTTTCTGGAGCCAATGGCAGAAGCGCGAGTCCCGATTTTTGTCTGCCACGACGAAATAGGCCCAGGCGGCGCCATGGGGGACACTACGGACTGGAATGCAGTAGTGGCTCTTTGCCGGCGATGGCCCCGGCTTCCGGTAATCGTCACCGAGTATAGAATACGTCGCGGCCAACGCATGCTCTACAGGGCTATGGACTCATGCCCCAACCTGCACGTGGAACTGAGCGGCTACTGGCTGCACAGAGGAATTGAATATATCACAGCAAACTGGGGTGCAGAACGACTCATCTTCGGCTCAAACTGGCCGACCTTCGGCCCGCATATGACAATCGCAACCCTGATGACCGCCGAGATCAGCGACGCCGATAAGGCCAAAATCGCCGGCGATAATCTGAGGAAGCTGATTTCCTGGAACGTCACCGTCAGACCTACTCACTCAGCCACTTCAACACAAATGCCCGATGATTACGCCAGGTTCGCGCGCACAGGCCAGCGCCCGATTTCCATGACTTTCCTCGATTGCCACGGACATCTCGGAGGCCGGGCCAGCCACTATCATCTCCCAAACTGTACGACCGAAGGCATACTCCACGACATGGACCGTCTGGGAGTCCGAAAGGTGTGTGTTTTCTCCTTTGCCGGAGTTTTCTCCGACGAAAAGTTCGGCAACGACGTGATCGCAAACGCGGTGCGCCTTCATCCCGAACGATTTGTCGGTTTCACGCTGCTCAACCCGCACCGCGGCAGGGACGAAATGCTCGCGGAACTCGAGCGTTGCGCAAAACTGGGACTGCGCGGCGTGAAACTGATCGCGCACTATCAACTGTATCCTGCAGAGGGCCCGATGATCGAAGTGGCTTGCAGGTGGGCGCACGAACGCCGGCAGATCATCCTGCATCACGATTGGGGTTCACCATCGTTTCTCGAAAAAATGGTTTCCACCTACCCGAATGCCCTCTATGTAACCGGCCATTCCACAACCGCATACGCCGATCTTATGAAAAAATATCCTCAGATTTATGTCTGCTCGTGTCCGCTGCTTGGGCCTGATGCGTGCGAACAAATCGTTGCCGCAATCGGAGCCAATAGACTGCTCTTCGGATCGGATCTCCAGGACCTCCCCATCGCCTGGGGACTGGGTCCGATTCTCTTTGCCAACATCCCCCCAGATGAAAAGCGCATGATTCTCGGAGGAAACCTTCAAAGAATCCTGCAGTCCTACAGCATCTCTCCCTGACACTGTCAGCGCGCATTATCTCTTCGGATTCGCCCGCATTTCGCGATCTGATTTGTCTCAATTGAGCAGACCTCCGGCTAGTCTTCGATCTGTATGGCCTGTCGGACAATGAACACTGAAGGGGAAGCTCATCAGATTTGCACCCGCCGGGCTTCTCTGCTAGCATTGGACCATGAACGCCATTGGAATGCCCGAACACGTGGCGGTTCTGATTCCATGCCACAATGAGGGCGGACGGGTGGGCACGGTCGTGAAATCGGTCCTCCGTGTCATGCCGAAAGCCACTGTGATCGTCATTGACGATGGTTCCTCCGACGATACAGCGAGTGAGGCCCTTGCAGCCGGCGCAGTTGTGCTAAGCCATGCCGCCAATCTCGGCTACGGCGCCGCGCTTGAAACAGGCTACCTGTATGCCGTTAGCAGGAATTTTGACTATGTCCTTCAAATGGATGGCGACGGTCAGCATGTAGCCGAAGAACTGCCGGTCTTGCTTGCGCCTCTGCGCGAAAATCAAGCCGACATGGTCATAGGCTCGCGCTATGGCCACTCCAGGAGCGAATTCCGTCCAGGCTTCATCCGCCGAATCGGCCACCGCGTGTTTGCTTTCATGCTGTTTGCTGCAACCGGACACATGTACAAGGATCCCACGTCAGGCTTTCAAGGACTTAACCGCCATGCCCTGGAACTCCTGGCGGCCGGCGTCCTGCCGTATGATTATCCAGACTCGGATGTTCTCCTGATGGCGCTCATGTCAGGCCTCCGCGTGCGTGAAATTCCGGTGCGCATGAGACCGAGACTCGGAGGAGCCTCCATGCACGCAGGCTTCATAGGGCCAATCTACTATGCGCTCAAGATGAGCCTTTCGATGTTCATCGTCGTACTGAACTTCCGCTTGTGGAAGAAGTGGAAGACTGTTCACACCCCCCATACCCCTCAGGAAAGGAAGGCATGAAATGTACGAACGCCAGTTC